>DPSW01000486.1:8592-10101 GCA_003527145.1 Clostridiaceae bacterium
AGTTCGATAGCTTTTACTTGAACATCCTTAATAATACTTTTATTCATCTTGTCCTCCAGATTATTTGTAATGATCGTATACGATCTTACCTATTTCGTTGCTAAATGTTATTCCGTCACAATCATTTTTTAGGTTATTAGTCAATACTGCAATAAATATAGGGCTTTTTAGATACATTATTCCCGAGTCATGCCTTACACCGGGCAAGTCCCCCGTTTTATGTGCAAACTCAATATTGCCGCCAATAAGAACAGGTAAGAGGTCGTTGCACAATTGCTTTTTCAATATATCAACGGCTATATTGTATTTTTCATGGGAATATAGATATTCAAAAATAGTCAGCAAATCAGCCCCCGAGATAAAGTTATCCAAACCTTTCTTTTTGGCTTCCGCATCCATCATCTTTCTCTGCAGAATAGTATTCTCCATGCCGATTTCTCTAATTTTCTCGTTAATACTATCCATGCCCAAAGTTTCTATTAGTTTGTTTGTTGCAATATTGTCACTAAGGATTATCATTAACAAGGCACAATCCCGATATGTCATATTGATTCCCGGGCTTAAGCTTTTGATAATGCCATAGCCTTGAACAATATCCTCTTTTTTAAACTCCACTACATCATCCAAGTTGATTTTTCTCTCACAGCTTCTATCTATAAGCTCCAATAAAATTGGAACCTTTATCATGCTTGCAGAAGGAAAAATTTTATTTTCATCATATTTATATACTTCATTTGTGCTTAAGTTTTTTACTAATACACTTGCTTCTCCGTCTAATCTATTTATTAATTCATCTATCTTTCCATACCACATAATCTGCCTCCTAATAATTTAGTATGAAGACTTACACATTTAAATTTTAAATGTGTAAGTCTTATTTTATTTACTTTTTCATCTTATTTATTAGGCAATAGCATATCATTTGGATAGCTTTCGGGCCTCCTGTCGCGGAACATATGGATCATGCTTCTGATATTTTGGATCTCATTAAAATCAACAGTACCGGTTACTATTTCTTCTTCGTCGCCGCCTTCAGCTATTACATTACCCCAAGGGTCAATTATTATCGAATGTCCGCAATAGGTGCCCATGGGACTCGGGCCTACTCTATTGCAGGCAATAACAAACATCTGGTTCTCAATGGCCCTGGCCATCAGCAGTGTACGCCAGTGGCTTACTCTGGGGTTTGGGAAATTGGATGTTACAACAATAGCGTCAGCACCGCGGAGCGCATAAGTCCTTGACAGCTCGCAGAAGCGTATATCATAGCATATCATAANNTCATAAAGCCCAGCTTGCCGAGCTCAGTTTCATATACGTTCATTTCAGTCCCGTGCAGGTAAGGAACATCCTCATCCATATCACTATAAAGATGCATCTTGCTGTAATCACCGACAATTTCACCTTCGCGGTTGATCAAGAAAGTTGTATTGCGCATGCCGTCTTCAAATTGGGTGCCTATAGAACCGCCGACAATCCATACTTTATGTTTTTTAGCGCATTCCTTAA
>DPSW01000196.1 GCA_003527145.1 Clostridiaceae bacterium
CATTTCCCAATATAGCAAAAGCTACCGCTTCCTTAGCATCAACAGAGAAATCCAATTCCTCCGCCGATTTCACTTCTGCCTTGATTATTCTTTTCAACTCCTGCATCAAAGCCTTGTTATGGACACCTCCGCCGCTGACAAAGACTTCATCCACCTTGCATTTTGGCTCTACGAATCTACGAAGCTGAGATTCCACAGCATGAGCAGTATAGCAGGTTATTGTAGCCAGAATATCATTAAAGCTTAAACCCATGCCGATACCGTCGGTATAGAGCTTTCCGGCATAATCCAATGTATAATATTCTCTTCCCGTGCTTTTAGGCGGTTTTTTATCAAGATATGAATCTTCTGCCAGTATCTTAGAAAGCCAATCCAGGCATGTCCTCCCCGATAATGCCATAACACCTCCCAGGTCATAGTTCATTCGGCCATTTGTCCCTATCTTCATCACGGCATCTATCAAAACATTCCCGGGACCGGTGTCAAAGGCCCATACGTCATCCTCATTGCCGTCAGCCTTCAAAACCGTAATATTGCTCATGCCTCCGATGTTGAGCAGAACCCTGCTCTTGTCCGTATGGGAAAAAAGCAAGTAGTCCACATANNCGCTGGGACGGAAATCTCCTACGGTAACCGCTTCAGTTACCGCTGCAATAACGGCAAGCTCTCCGATCTGAAATGTGCTGTTCTTCTCCGGCATATGATAAATCGTCTGACCGTGGGAGCTTATGAAATCTATCTCCTTCAGGCTCATGCCGGCCTTCTGCGCAACTTTCACAGCAGCCTGGCCCATCTTATTGCCCAAATATACATTCATCTCGCATATATCATCGATCTTTGAAGTGCTAGGACTGCACAGCTTTAGTATGAATTCTCTCTCGACCTGCGAATACGGCAGCATCAAAAACTCCAGAAGCCTTACTTTTGTATCCTTATAATTGCCCTCTATTTCAACCAGCGCAGCATCTATGCCATCCAGAGAAGTGCCCGACATAAGGCCTATACAAAGCTTCTTATCCTTTTCCATTATATTATTTAAAATATCTATCATGATGCTACCTTCCTTCTCTGAATATGTCCGTTGCTTTTCTTGTCTGATCCAGATATTTGATGGTGTCATCGTACTGTCTCGTGGCAACACACATGAATAAAATATCCATGACGTGGAGCTGGGCCATTCGTGACGAAGTAGCAGCACTTCTGAAAGGCACCTCTATGCAGGATGAAGTGAAGAGATTGATATTNNTTGGTTAGGCTTATTGTGGTGATGCCATTGTCCTTGGCGAATTTGAGGAGCTTGATAACCTCCAAGGTCTCGCCGGAATAAGATATGCCCATCATCACATCCTTGCATTTCATATTTCCAATAACTGTAGCAGTCAAATGCTGGTCTTCAAAGCATTGGCTGTTTTTGTTTATTCTTATAAATTTTTGCTGGGCATCCTTAGCAACTACCCCGGATGCTCCTATGCCGAAGAAGCAGACAGTCTGAGCCGCAAGCATAGAATCAACAGCCGCAGACAATGCCTGAAAGCTCATTATTTCTGAAGTTTCCATTATAGACTTGATATTGTTGTTTGTGATCTTCTGAACCACGGACTCCTGGCTCTCATCGGCCTTTATGTCCCTATAGGCTATGCTGTCGTTCTTTTTCATATCTCCGTGAATTCTCATCTTCAAGTCCTGAAGCCCTTTAAGCCCCAGGGATTTGCATAAACGAATCACTGCCGCACTGCTTGTCCCGCTGTATTTGCCTATCTCTGCCGCAGTGAGATTGATGACCTCTTGAGGCTTTTCCAGAATATATTCAGCTACCTTCTTTTCTGATAAAGGCAAGTCATTTGACATATCCCGCAGCATAGTCAATGCTCCCTGTTTATGAGTCATTAGCTGCCACCCCTTATTAAAATATTATTTCACTTTTATTATATGTTTATTGAAATATTATTACAACCATAAAAATAAAAAGATGTGTGATATATGTCACACATCTACTCTTTTTCCTGATTTCAATACCATATCTATATTTATATTCTCGTCGAATATTACCAGATCTGCCATGCATCCCTTTTCGATCCTGCCCCTGTCTTTCAGCCCCAGAAGCATTGCAGGATTCCGGGTTGCCATAAGCACGGCCTTGGGAACGCTTATATCCAGGATGGATAAAATATTTCTGACAGCTCTGTCCATGCTGAGGGTGCTGCCTGCCAATTGGTCTTCCTCAAGCCTTGCTATGCCATCCTTCACATAGACCTTCTGTCCTCCAAGGGCATATTCTCCGTCCGCCATGCCTCCTGCCATCATGCAATCGGTCACCAGAATAATTTTGTCCGGGCCCTTTTGCCTTGCCAGTATCCTTAATGCTCCTCCGTGAACATGCACTCCATCGGCTATGCATTCTGCAGCGATATCTGAATCCAGCACTGCGCCCGAGGCTCCGGGCTCCCTGTGATCAAAGCCCTTCATCCCGTTGAAGGTATGGGTACTGCTTTTTATTCCCCATTCTATTCCTGCCTTGGCTTCCTCATAGCTGGCCCCCGTATGCCCCATCGAAGGTATTATCCCTTTTCCGTCCAGGTATANNGCTCCTGCCAGCTCAGGAGATAAGGTCACAAGCTTTACAAAATCTTCATCATCACCGCAGATTTCCTTAAAATCCTTTATGGACGGCTCCAATATATAACGCTCTCCCTGAGCACCTTTATATTTGCCGGATATGAAAGGCCCTTCCATATGTATCCCCAGCAGGTCTGCTCCGGCGGCAGCATATGAAGCCCTTTTGGCTTCCTTTATGGCTTCCCTTATCTTCGGTATGCTCTCTGTCATTGTGGCGCCTAAAAATCCGGCAACGCCTGTCTTCAATAGATATTGAGACATGGTCATAACCGCTTCATAGGTATCTTCCATTATATCGAAGCCTTTGCAGCCATGAATATGAATATCGATAAAACCGGGGGATACATATCGGCCTTTGGCATCTATAACCTCAGCCTTATCCGGAACCTTAGGGCATACATCCAGTATCCTTTCACCTTCCAGCAAAATCGCTTTATCCTCGATAGAATCACCAACTATAACCCTGCCGTTTATAATGGCTAACAAAGCTATCACCTCTCATCATCTTATATCGATCCTTCTCCAATGCCCTTTGCTGTATCTTATGACCATAAGAATTGCCTCCACTCCGTATTGCAAGGCAGTAGCAGCCCAAACATAGCTGATACTTCCGTTTATCAAAAATACGATTGCAAAGATCAAAGGAAGTCTGAACAGGAAATTCGTTACCAGAGATATCCTAAAGGGACCTTTAGTATCCCCGGCTCCTTTGAGAGCACCCGACATAACCATTCCGACAGCTATGGGCACCTGCTCAAAAGCCCCTATCCTGATAGCCTTTGAAGCCTCCGCAACCGAAGCCAGATCTGTGCTGAAAACCCTCATTATGCTGTAAGGGAAAAAGAAAAACGCAAGCCCCACGGCTCCCATAAGCAAAGATGCATAGGCTACAGATCTTTTGGCTATTCTTTCAGCCGCATCCCGATCGCCTGCTCCAAGACTCTGGCCTACNNCCTACCAAGGCCGCTGCTGCAACGGCGAATCCGTTGCCGGGCATAAAGGATAAAGACTCAGCCGCCACAGCCAGGGAATTAGCTGCAAAAGCTATGGTGCCCAATTGGGCTATCCAGAATGAGGATAAAAGCCTGCTGCCCTCATTCATAAAGGTCTCCATACCTGCAGGCATGCTGAGATTTATCAATGTATTAAGAGATTCCTTCTTGAAGTTGAACATATTTTTTCTCCTGAGCTTGATGCCATTGGTGCCCTTTACAAGAAAAGCAAAGCATATGAAAAAGCCTATGGCCTGTGAAGNNAGTGGCTATAGCTGCGCCATCAGCTCCCAAAGCTGGAAAGCCCAGCTTGCCGAATATCAATATATAATCTCCTACTATGTTTATCGCATTGGCTATCATGGCAGAAATCATCGGTACCACCGTATTGCCCGCAGCCCGTAAAATAGAGCTTGATATGATCAAAGGTATTACAAAAAACGTGCCTGTAAAGACGATCCTTGAATAAGCGCTGCCTATCCTGATCACTTCAGGGTCTTTGACTATGGCAGTGAATATTGACCTGGCAAAAATAATGCCTAAAGTACCCAGTATCAGCGCCACTATTATTCCCAGGCTTATAGCCAGCCCTGCTATGTATTCCGCCCTTTCATTATCCTTTGCCCCTATATTTCTGGCTACAAGTGCTGTAGCGCCTATGCCTATAGCTCCCATGACATTGCCCAGGGTAAACATGATCTGTACCCCTAAGTTTACACCTGCAATATCCGCTGCCGTAAGCCTTCCTACCATTGCGGTATCAGCTGTCCAGACAAGCGTATGAGCCATCATCTCTGCGATTGCAGGCAATGCCAAAGCAAAGATTCTGCTGTCCATTCTTTTATCTATCAAAGCCATATGATCCTCCAAATAATCTTTTTCGCAATATATATTGTACCAAACACTGATAAATACTCCAATAAAAATTTAAGGCTNNGAGCCTGTGAATGATTCTCAACAGCTGTTCGCTTTGCCATATAATTGTATATTTCTTTTGCCAGAGCCCTATATGCAGCCTGCACCGATGTTTGGCTGCCTAAGCTCATAACAACCATAATATATGGATTATCCTTCAAATATATTATGCCTGCATCATTATATACGCCGCTGTCATTGGTTCCCGTCTTATGGGCTACCGGAGATTTATATCCGATGCCCTGGGGNNGCAGCCTGTTGCTGTAAATATTGTTTCTCAGGGATTCATCAAAATATTTGCTGTTAGCCTCCCCGAAGGTCTTGCCCTCATAAAGCAGATCCAAGATATGCCCCAGATCCCTTGGCGTGGTCCTGGGTCCTTTGCTGGCGCCGTACCTTTTGATGTTTTCATTATATGACATAGCCGGAGCAGGGCCTATCTCACTATATACATAGGTATTCTTCAGCCCCAGCTCTAAAAAAACTTCATTGAGCTTAACGTTGCCGAAATGCCTCAGCAATGTATTAAAATATCCGTTAACGGAATGAGTTATCATCTTATAGGTGAGCTGCTTCATGTTATACTTGCTTCCTGTAATTTCATCCGTATACTCTTTATCGATATCCAACTCTCCCAAATTATTTAAATAATATACCACTGCCGCCGCTGCCAGCTTGCAGGTTGACGCCGTCTGGAAAAAGCCCTCGCCTTCAAACTTGTCGGATAGCTTGCTGCCGTTGTAATCATATTCATAGCCTGTTTTTAATTCCTTTATATATATGCCTATGGTACCTTTTCCGCCGTTTTTCGCAAAGCTATTCACTTGTTTCTTTACCATGGCATCAATATCATCATAGAAGCGCTTTTCCGCCTCTGCCATCCTTTGCTCTTCTATCTCTGAGTCCTGCCCGTCCTCCTGCCAATCCGGATCACTTATCAACCCCTCGAAGGGCAGCCTATTTTTCTGCACCGCGTCTCCTGTTGTCTCGTCTTGCTGAGCTGATGCATTGGGCTCTGTAAGCCCTTCGCAGCATGGCAAAATAACAGAGGTAAAAGTAAATGATAAAATAAGAATGAAAGTCAAGATTCTTTTATTATTCACGAAACCACCCAGCCTTCCAGAAATTAAGAAGCAACAAAAGTTCTCCTGAATTTTAGATATGCTGTAGGACGGGTGGATATTACATCAAATTGACTGTTTTACCTATCAGTTTTCTACATATGATATATCCAGCTCTATTTTAGCGTTATCGTCTAATATTAAGGGTATGCACACAACCGTTGATTTAGCTGCAGTTAATTGCATGTTATCTCCGGTTAAGACTGTGGGAGGCGTTATATCCACATGAATATTTTTTTTCGAAAAAATTGTTGCCGTATTCCCTAATATCATATTGCACAGCTCTGCAATGGCGCTTTTGGACATTTCATCGAGGGTCTGTATAGGCATTCCGCCCATCATTGCAGAAACGATCTTATAAGCTGTTTCATAATCAAAAGATACTACTACATTTCCGCGAATTTTACCTGCCAGGCCTATTATAATCATAACTTTGTCGCCGGTATATGGTGTGGCTTTAACATATAGCTCTCCAATGGCAGGCTCAAATCCAGTGGTTTGCCTTATCACGCTTCGACTTGCTGTGATGAATGGATTTATATATTCAACGTTCATTTACTGGCTCTCCTTTTATATGTAATTTTTGCTGCTTTAAACGGGATATACACCAATCCCGCTTACAAATCAAAAAAACCATAGTACAAATTTACCACGGTTTGAATAAGACAGTACTCCTATTGCAGCCCGACTATCGTAGTGTCCCACATTAGACTCGTAGCTTTGCGTCCCTGACTTTCGACAGGTTTGCCCATTATTGATTATACAAATTATTTTTATATTAACATCTGAAAATTAATATGTCAATATTTATCTTTTTTTCGGCATGCTGCATAACAGGCTATATCGTGAAGTTAGGTTGTCAATCCTTGAGTCGTTTACCTTTACAGGAGAGCTTTATTGAAGAANNCTTTTAAAAAAGTATATAGGTATTTTGAGATGAAGAAACTGTGCCATGAGGAGGAACCTGAGCGTTATATGGATGTCAGGCATGTATGCAAATGTGGTTCTATGCTGTCTTAGCTTTGGTTTCTACCAGTTCTATATCAGCTATGTGAAAATCGGCTCTGTTTGTTACGATCCAATCGAAATACTGATAATAAACCTTGAAACAGCTTCCTTTCTTATAAGGAAATCCATGCTTCTGATACCAATCCGTCTTCAATCTTACCTTGTCCCCATAATTATAGCTGCTGCACTCATATTCTTCGCATTGATCCGGTTTCATTTGATAATCCGCTCCTTTAAAATTATTTTATAACGTGCAAGCTCCAAACCTCATAATATAAAGAAAATAAAGACCTCCTAATCCATAGAAAGATATAGGAGGTTAAGAAACTCTGTATCTAAATGTTTAATATAGTGTCACTGCTCAAAATTAAGGTAATCTGTAAACAGGCATCATAAAATACAGTTTACATAATTGCCCCCTAATCTTAACTCAATTATAGTTTTCACACCCTTCAATGTCAAATGCTTCACCTCAGATGGTAGCAACTGTGAGACTATATAGAAGGCATGAATCGATTTAGATGTGTATCTTTAAGAATACTTCCATTTCTCTCCTTCTACATAGCTTGAACTATATTCATCTTTATTTTTTATATACTACTTCACCATTAATAATTGTATAGGCAACAGTTGCATTCGTATCTACCGCAGGCATCCCCTTAAAAATAACTATGTCTGCATCCTTACCTTCCTCAATAGAACCTACTCTGTCTTCAATGCCCAATATCTTGGCAGGATTGATTGTCAGCATATTGAGCACTCTCTCTATATCTCCGCCAAAACGAATTACTTCACCGGCTTGTATAATGATTACCTCCGGGTTTAATATGGGACCGTCAGTCATTATCGCACAGTTTACTCCTTTTTTGTCCAATTCCACCAGGACTCCTATGTCGATTTTGCCGCACTCCCCCGGCAGTAAAGGTACACCAATAGGTCCATAAATAACTCCTCTGCAGCCCGAGNNCGGTAAACTCCACATTAAATTCCTTTGCTATCCTAATAGTTGTAAGCATATCAAACTGCTCGCAATGGACCTTGATGGGTATTTCCCTTCTAAGCACTCTGCAGACATTTTCCAACCCTGTATCATAAGGCACCATGGATGATCCATCATCCTTAGCTCCTGCCCTTTTATCCATGTATTCCTTTCCCTTAATAAGGGTCTCTCTCATAACTTGCGCGATTCCCATTCTGGTCATAGGCACTTGGTTGCGCTTACCATAGACTCCCTTTGGATTACCGCCTAAGGCCATTTTTAAAGCTACAGGGTTTTTTATGCACATATCCTCAATACTGTTGCCATAGGATTTTACTGCACATACTAAGCCGCCCACCACATTGCCGCTTCCCGGAGCAATTGCAGAGGTTGTTATTCCGGCTCTCCTGACTCTCTCAAACATTTTTGAACCGGTATCGATAGAATATATTGATTGGACCTCCGGAGTAGCATTTTTTGTCATCTCATTCAAATCCTGATCGCTCATATCGGTGCCAAAACCACCTATATGGCTGTGGGCATCAATACTTCCCGGTATTACAACCATGCCTTCCGCATCAATCACATTATTGCAGCTGCATTTTAAATTTACACCAACCTCTTTTATCTTTCCATAAGAAATAAGGATATCTCCTTTTTCAATAACTTTTCCGGAACAAGTATATATTTTAGCATTTTTAATCACCAGCATGAAGCAACCCTCCTGGAATTTAGGATATTCTCACCATTTATATAGACTGCTTCAGCCCTCGCGGCATATGTCTCAATAGGATTAGCAGACCATATAGATAAATCAGCATCCTTGCCTATTTCAACAGAACCGATCCTATTATCAACACCCAATATTTTAGAAGGTATTGAGGTAATCATTTTGAGTACGTCTTCACTGTCCAGGCCATTCTTGTAATATAATATGGCATTCCATAACAGAGATTCTTTGCCTGACGCTGCATTATCTCCGCAAGAGCTGATAGCAATATCCATATCTTCTTCTACCAATCTTTTTATTGCAAAAAAGTCTACTATAGAGTTTTTATACGACATGGCACAGGTCAAATCTCCAAGAACTATGCCTGCCCTCCTGCCGAGTATCTTGGTGACATCTTTATGGATACCGAAGGCGCCTGTAAATACTACATCTATATCGAAATCCTTCAAAGCCATTTCTGCTGCATCCATATCGGCCTTTGTGCTGCAGTTTATGAAAAGAGGCATTTCTTTGTCCAAGACCTTCAATAAGGCTTCATAATCCCCATTATAGTCCTTCTCTTTTTTCCCTTTGTATTCTAAAGCTTTCCTCAGGGCTTCCGTCAGAAGAGAGAAAGCTCCCATCTTGGTCATAGGGGTGAGGTTTTTTGAGCCATATAATTTTTTTGTTTCTGCTGTTATAGAGGATATCATTGCTGCCTTTTCCTTCACCAGCATTTTATATGGATGATCGCCATAAGTCTTAAATACCGCCGCATTGCCTCCTATAACATTTTTCGTTGATGGAGTTATACCTGCACTTGTTACACCGTATTCAAAAACTCTTTGGAACATCATGCTGTCCTGATCAAAGGAATAAACCACATCCATAGCCGGAGTGACCGNNGTTCAAATCATTATCATCCCATCCGGGCCCCATGCATCCCCAGATATTAAGAGAATCAATGAGGCCGGGCAATATGACCTTATCCTTTGCATCTACCACTTCTGTAAGGCCAGAGACTTTCAGATCATATCCAATATCTTTTATCCGGGTATTTTCTATGAGAATATCTGCACCGTCCAATATACGGCCATTCCCATCATGCAAAATACCCTTCTTTATCAGAATCATGATCAGCCCCCCTTAATTGTTTTTCAAGTAACCTGCCATAAGCAGTCCGCATTCTAATTGAATGGCTACCAGCTTCTTAATGGGCACCACTTCATAATGTATTTTCTCTTCCAATTCCACACTCAGTGCCTTTAACCTGTCTTCTGCAAGCTTAAAAGCTCTCGTCAAGGCTTCTTTCTTTTCCTTGTCGTCTTCATTTGAAGCAGCCATATTTTCCAGCTCAGATTCATTGGCTCTGACCAATAATCCGTAAGACAACATTTTGTAAAATTTAGTTACCAGTAAATTATCGAATTCTTCAGCTACTGTAGCTTTTTTGGCAAAATCCGGATTTCCCTTTACCATCTTTCGTTCAGCTTCATTTCTTTCGGCATTGTCTGTAAAAGCTTCCAAAGCAAGTCTGAAAGGATTGTTCTTTTTCATATACTTTATCGAAATATCGAGGGTAGATTTTATGAACTTATCTGCTTCTTCGCTGTTATCCAGGCTTATTAGCACTGCATCCCTTCGGGTTATGCCGGCTTCAGATAAATCATTTATCCTTTTGTCGTAAAAATATGGCAATTCAGTCAGAAGTGTAAATGATCCGCATAGATCCTGAGCATAATCAGAGCTGCAGGTTCCGGCCTTTATGCTGTCTTCCGGATGCTCCACACCGTATTTTTCTAAATAATCATAGTTTTGTTCAATGCCCAGATTCTGATAAATTGCAGGAGAATATGCTACACAATAGGGCGCTTCGGGTTCGCCCAAATTCAAGGGCACTCCCTGCTTTTTAGCAGCTTCTCTCATAGCATCATAGATTTCCTTCGTTTCTTCGGTTATATACCAGTAGACTCCTCCAAAACCCGCATTATGCAATGAGTATATAAATTTTGGCCTGATGCGTTCTATAAGGCCCATCATAGCCTTTGTCTCAGGAATCGTATCGTGGAAATGAAGATTTTTATAATCTATCGGGAAGGTCCAGTCTACCTGCTGATGCCCTGCTGGTCTGAAGAAATTTCTCGAATAATTATAAAGAGTATAAGGGCCTTTGAACCACTTTTCATTTAATTTAGTGCCGTCTGCATCCCAGGCTTTAACTATATACCAAGTATAGTCAAGCTTATCTCTCAGCTCCTTATTTTGTGCCAGCTCTTTGGAGAAGTATTCCAGCATCATCGTCCCGATAGGTTCATTTGGGTGAGGGCAGCCAAACATCAAAGCATTTTGGGAACCATTCCCTATTTTTAAGCAGTATAACGGATGATTTTCTCTTGATCTTCCCATTTCAAATAATTCTACGCAGTCAGGAAATTCTTGCGCTAATTTTTTACTGCTATTATCCATCTCTTCTACAGTCAGAAATTCCTTGTAGTCAGGAATACCATCTATAAGCCTTTGAAATATTTCTTTCATGTCATGTCCTCCTATAAGAGCTAATTGCATATCCACTTAAAACAGATATGCAATTAGTCATTTTATTGAATATTAAGTTATTTTGCAGCTAAATCTGTATATGTGAATTCTGCCCAGCCCCATTTACCTGTTCCATCAATGGGCAGATTGATATAATCGGATCTATTGGCATCATAGCCTGCAAAAGTAACTATCGGAACATAAGGCAAATCCTTTGCTAATAATGCTTGAGCTTTTTTGTAATATTCAGCCCTCTTGCCTTGATCTCCTGTAGCAGCTCCCTGTTCACATAATGAATCAAATTCTGCACTGCTGTATGCTGCATAATTGCTTGCTTGTCCAGTACCAAATCTTTTTGCTAAGGCAGCAGGATCCGGCCCCATGAATCCACCCTGCATTTCAAGTATGAAATCCCTCTTGGTTCCTACTTTTTCAGACCAGGCATTATACTCATGAACTTGTACTTCAACATCTATTCCGGCTTGAGCCAAGGTAGCTTNNCAATTTCGCAGCTTCCGGATAACCGCCACCTTCAAATACGTCCAAAGTCAAGCCTGCTACATAGAATCCATTTGCATCCTTCTTGTAGCCCGCATCTTCCAGTACCTTCTTGGCTTCCTCTATATTGAAGTGCGGAGATGTTTCCTCACTGTTTGATGCCCATTTTATCAAAGAAGGATACATATTGTATTCAGGTTTTTGCACTCCTGCATATATCTTTTGAGATATTTCTTCCTTATTTATGGCAACAGCTATAGCTTTTCTTAAGTTTACATCTTGTACTGCTTTATCCTTTAAGTTGAATATGATTCTCATGGGAGACGGGTATTCATTCAAAGCTAATCTTATATTCCCGGCTGCTTTTAGCTCCTCAACATTTCCTGCAGGCACATTTTCAAACATATCGATATCTCCATTGATAAGAGCCTGCACCGCAGTTGCATCATCCGGAATTATTGAGAATATAAGCTTGTCCAGCTTTGGCGACCCTTCATGGTAATCCTTATTCGGAACAAGAGTGATGCTTTCACCCTGTTTAAATTCAGAGAGCTTAAATGGTCCTGAGCCTACAGGGTTTTTTGAAGCAGGATTGTCTTCCCATTTTTCTCCGTTATTATAAAGGTGCTCAGGCAAAATGAAAGTCCCATACCAGCCTAAATCCGCAATGAAAGAAACATCTGCTTTATTCATTTTGAAAACTACAGTATAGTCATCCGGAGTTTCAATAGAATCAACAATTCCAAGTCTTGTGCTCATATAATATGTTTCATTGGCTTTAATTGTATCAAAAGTGTATTTTACGTCTTTGCTTGTAACTTTATTGCCGTCATGCCATTTGGCATCTTCTCTCAAAAAGAATGTGATATTCTTGCCATCTTCACTGACTTCCCACTTGCTGGCCAAATCNNAAATCAGGTATGATTTGCTTTGATGCGTCTAATTTAACAAGCCTGTTGAAGATATTTTGAACAATCGGATAATTATTGTCATCAGGCAGAGTATCCGGGTTAAAAGACATTGGATCCCCAATAGCCCTTACAATCAGTACCTTTTCCTCCGCAGGTGTCTGCGCAGCTGCAGGTTCGGATGCGTTCCGGGAAGTTGAGCATCCGGTTGCCATAATAGACAGTATTAACACTGCTACGGTTATCAACGACATTTTTTTCTTCATAAAAATCCTCCTCATCTATTCATTATTCAATCTATCGCAAGCTGCATAATGACCATTCCCCAAGTCACAGGCAGCAGGATATTTGATAAGACACTCTTTATTCGCCTTAAAACATCTGGGAGCAAAATAGCAGCCTGGTCCAGGATTGATCGGAGTAGGGGGCTCTCCGGCAATACTGATTCTGTCCATAATTTCATCAGGATCAATAGACCCGCAATTTGAAATCAGTGCTTGGGTATATGGATGCTTCGGATTTCTTATAACCTCATCGCTTTCTCCGTATTCCACTATCCTTCCCAAATACATAACTGCTATTTTGTCTGATATGTATCTTGTCAATGAAATATCATGGCTGATAAATATAATTGCAGCATTCTTTTCCTTGCTCAGATTCAAAAGCATGTTGATGATATCTGCTCTAACAGACACATCGAGCATAGAAACCGGCTCATCTGCAATGATAAACTTAGGATTTAAAAGCATGGCCCGTAATATAGAAATTCTCTGCAGCTGACCTCCAGACAATTCATGAGGGTACCTTTTCATAATGTCTTCACCGGGATGAAGTCCGCCGGATTCTAAGGCTTCTATACAAATTCGCTTCTTCTCCTCATCCGAGCCGCCAATAGAATGTATCTTCAGAGGCCTCATCAATATATTTTCGATAGTATCTCTGGGAGTAAAAGAATCGTAGGGATTTTGAAATACTATCTGAACTAATCTTCGAAACTTTTTTGAGTTTCTTTTCATCAACTCTCCTGTAGATACATTGTCAATATATACATCTCCATCTGTCGGATTCTCAAGCCTGGCAAGGATCCTTCCCAAGGTGGATTTC
>DPSW01000476.1:0-979 GCA_003527145.1 Clostridiaceae bacterium
GGGGTGAAATGTTTTCTGCCATACCTAAAATAAAGGGAATGGCAGACTTTCCCGGTTCCAGGATCAAAGGAGTCATATTAAACAAGGTGAGCAAGGCTATGTATGCTCTTTTGAAAGAAAAAATAGAGGAATATATAAATATCAAGGTGCTGGGCTATTTGGAAGAGGATAAAGCTTTAGAAATAGAGAGCAGGCATTTAGGCTTGATTCAAAGCATCGAGATAGGTGAAACAAATGGAATAATAGAGAAAGCTGCAGAGAATATAGAAAAGAATATAAATCTGGAAGAAATAATAAAGCTCTGCCGCAGGGTAGAGCTGCCTGAATACATTTATCCCCAAAGAAGAAATATTAAGGTGGCCATTGCTTACGACAAAGCCTTTTCCTTTTATTACGGAGAAAACCTGAACCTTTTTGAAAACACCTGCCGGGTGGAATATTTCTCTCCCATTGAGGATAAGAAGCTCCCTCAATGCGATTTGCTATATTTGGGAGGAGGCTATCCGGAAGTCTATAAGGAGGAGCTTTCTATAAATCATGAAATGAGAAAAGCTGTAAAGGATAAGGCGGAAGCCGGAGGCTTTATATATGCAGAAGCGGGAGGATTGATGTATCTTGCCGGGAGCATAGAGCAAAGCCTCATGTGCGGGGTCTTTGAAGGCAGGTCTGCCATGACGGACAGGCTTCAGCGATTTGGATATGTAAATATTGAGCTTGGCGAGGATTGCAGCTTGGGTAGAAAAGGAGACCTCATAAAAGGCCAGGAATTTCATAAATCCGTTGCAGAGATCAATNNATGGGAAAGAGATTTTCTATATAAGGAAGCCTATGGGCAAGGGAGAATGGAAATGCGGATACAAATACAAAAATGTATTTGCAGCATATCCGCATATAAATTTTTTAGGCAATATGAAAGCCTTTAATCATCTGCTGGATACTATAGAAAAAGAATATTCAGAATGAAGTCTCGTTCAATGTG
>DPSW01000476.1:1082-6849 GCA_003527145.1 Clostridiaceae bacterium
TGAAGGACCCGATGGGGATTGAGAATAAAAGCATGGATATAATCGGGGAAGTCATGAGCGATACTTCCTTCTCGAAAGAGGAAAGCATAGTGGTAAAGAGGATGATCCACACCACTGGAGATTTCGATTACAGGAAGATAGCGGTTTTTCAAAAGAATTTTGTAAATCAGGCCTTGAACAGCCTAAAGAGAGGCGGAATCCTGTTTACCGATACAAAGATGGCTCATATGGGAATAAATAAGAAAGCACTGACCAAAGCAGGCTGCGAGGTAAAGTGCTTCATAGATGATGAAGGGGTGGCAGAGGAGGCCAAAAGGATGAATACCACCAGATCGGCCTGTGCGGTGGAAAGGGCTGTTTCTGAGGGGATAGATATGTTCATCATAGGAAATGCGCCTACGGCTCTTTTCAGGCTGCTGGAACTGGCAGAGGAAGGAAGGGTTAAGCCCCAATTTATCATAGGAGTGCCTGTGGGCTTTGTCGGCGCCGCCGAATCCAAGGAATGTTTAAGGGCATTTGGACTGCCTTCCATATCTACTGTTGGCACAAAAGGCGGCAGCAATGTAGCAGCCTCTATAGTCAACGCACTGCTCTATATGGCGGTGGGGCGATGATGGAGGATATATACATAATAAAAGAAGGAAAAGAGCTGAGATGCGGATATACCACAGGCAGCTGTGCCGCAGGAGCAGCTAAGGCAGCGGCTCTTATGCTGGAGAGGAATGAGATAATAGAATATGTGAAAATAGATACTCCTGCAGGAATTCCATTAAGGCTTAAGGTGAATAATCAAGAAGTTCATGGAGGTTGGGCATCCTGCTCTATCACAAAGGATGGGGGAGATGATCCGGACTCAACGGATGGAATGGAAATACACGCTTTGGTTAAAAAGAGAGGAGACGGCTTGAATGTCATAGATGGGGGGCAGGGCATAGGACGGATCATGAGGAAGGGCTTGTTCGGCAATGTAGGTGAAGCTGCCATCAATCCTGTCCCAAGGCAGATGATAGACAAAGAGGTGAGCGAAGTTTCAAAAAGCGGCTATGATATAACCATATATGCGCCTAAAGGGGAGGAAATAAGCCGCAAAACCTATAATAAAAATATAGGCATAGAGGGCGGCATATCGATAATAGGCACGAAAGGCATAGTCTATCCCATGTCTGAGGATGCCCTGATAAAAACCATATACCTTGAAGTCGATATGATAGAAGAAAAATACGGTAAGGATAATATAATACTGGTGCCGGGGAATTACGGTGAAAAAATAGCAGACTCATTGAATATGAAAGAGTCAAGGGTTAAAATGTCCAATTATATAGGAGACACAATATTATACATCTACAATAAGGGCTTTAAGTCAATGACTCTTATAGGTCATATAGGCAAGCTTTCCAAGCTTTCTATCGGTGTATTCAATACCCATAGCAAGGTCTGCGATGGAAGGATGGAGGCATTTGTTTATTATTTAGCTTTGAGAGGGGCTCCTATAGAACTTTTGGATAGGATAAACAACTGCATGACGGCGGAGGAAGCACTGGATCGTTGCATAGAAGCAGGCTATGGAGAAATCGTAGGAGATATGTCTAAAGGCTGCAGGGATNNATCATTTTCTCCATGGAGAGGGGGGTATTTATGGGGTAACTATTGCAGGGATAGGACCTGGGAATCCGGATTATCTGACTATGGAAGTAAAGAAGGCTATTGAAGAAGCAGAACATATAATAGCCTTTGGAAGAGCCGGAGAATCTCTCAAGAGCCTGGAAAAGGAATTCATTAATGTAAAAAAAGTAGATGAAGTCATCGACTATATAGACAAGCATGAGAATGTTTTGCTATTGGCCTCGGGAGATCCTTGCTTTTATGGAATAACAGATTTTCTGAAGGCTAAAAGCATAACTGTGGAGAGAATATTGCCGGGCTTATCATCCTTTCAATATATGATGACGAAGTTGAAAAAAAGCTGGCAGGGAGCACAATTCCTGTCGCTTCATGGAAGAAAAGAAGACCTGGAAAAGGTAAAAAACAATAGGCTTTCAATAATACTTACAGATGCCCAAAATACTCCTTCCCAAATCTCACAAAGGCTTAAAGCTCTGGGTGCAAAGGGACGTGTTTATGCAGGATATAATCTGTCCTATGATGATGAAAGTATCATTGAGGCAGAGATTGGCAAAAAAATTGAGGATATTTCTCCTCTGGCGGTGGTGGTAGTAGAATATGAGATGGATCAAGGATGAGAAATTTATCAGAGGCAGCATACCTATGACAAAGTTTAATATAAGAGTTTTGAATATGGCTTATCTATCTATAGAGGAGGGAGATCTCCTATTGGATATAGGCGCAGGAACAGGCTCCGTGTCTGTAGAAGCAGTCCTTCAGGGCGCCAGGGTATGGGCTGTGGAAAGGGAAAAAGAAGGAGTAGAGCTTATCAGTAAAAACAAGGATAAGTTCCAAGCAGATATAACGGTAATTGAAGGGCAGGCGCCGGAAGTTTTGCCTGATATAAAATTTGACAAATGCTTCATTGGAGGCAGCAGCGGCCATCTCAAGGGGATTTTTGATTATTTGCAAAGCAATCTGAGGGGCAAAGGAATTCTGTGTGCAAATTTCATTACTCTAAACAATCTGAATGAATTCTTAGAGCTTTTGAAGCTTTATGATTATGAGGAGGTCGAGGTGCAGCTTATACAAGCTTCTGCCATTGATAAATCGGGATTATTGAAGGGTAATAACCCCATATTTATTGCAAAGGGAGTGAAAGAATGAAGAAGCTTTACGGAGTAGGTACAGGGCCAGGTGACAAAGAGCTGCTGACTCTTAAGGCGGTCAGAGTTATCCGGGATGCAGAGGTAATATTTGCTCCAAATAACAGAGGCAAGAATATGGCTCTGGATACTGCAAAGGATTATATTGGAAATAAGCGAATCGTATTAATAGATTTTCATATGGGAGAGGTAGACAGGACAGATTATAAGACTGCTTCGGAAATCATTAAGAATGAAATTTCTAATGGGGAGCATGGTGTATTTCTGACCATAGGAGATCCTATGATATATAGTACCTTTATATTCATAATGAAGGAGCTGGAGGGCAGCGATGTGGAAGTGGAGATAGTGCCGGGGATACCTACTTTCGTAGCGGGAGCAGGGATTTCAAAGACTCCTATTGCAGTAAAAGGAGAAAAATTCCTGCTTTGCGATGAAGAGCCTGAGGCAGAATTATTGAAAAGCGTGGATTGTGTATGCATTTTAAAAGCTTTCAAGGATAAAAAGCAAATAATAGATATTTTTGATGACGAAGGCTTTGCCTACAACTATATAAAGCGGTGCACATTGGAAAATGAAAAAGTGCTGACAGATAAAGAGAAGATATTGAAAGAGCGGGACTATATGTCTTTCATGATGGGGAGGAGGATTAAAAATGATTAGCTTTGTGGGAGCGGGGCCGGGAGATGTGGACTTGATAACCATAAAAGGCAGAAGGCTGTTGGAAAAGGCTGATATGGTGATATATGCAGGCAGCTTAGTGTCGGAAAGGCATCTTGAATTCTGCAAGGAAGGCTGTCAATTTCACAACAGCGCAAAGATGACTTTGGAGGAAGTAATAGAAAAGATGGAGGATGCCCATAAGAGGGGCTTGCAGGTGGTAAGACTCCATACGGGAGATCCCACTATATATGGCGCCATCAGAGAGCAGATGGATTTATTGGAACAAAAAGGCATAGACTTTCAGGTGATTCCGGGAGTAAGCTCCTTTACGGCAGCTTGCAGTGCAATAAATAGGGAGTTTACCCTGCCTGAGGTGAGCCAAACCGTTATATTGACAAGAATAGAAGGCAGGACCGGAGTGCCGGAAGAGGAAGATTTAGAAAAGCTGGCAGCCCATAGGGCTTCCATGGCTTTATTCCTTTCCATAAAAGAAATAGACCGAGTTGTTGAAAAATTAAAGAGGGGATACGGGTGCGAGGACGTGCCGGTAGCTGTGGTGTATAAGGCCAGCTGGGAAGATGAAAAAATCATAATGGGCACTCTTAAGGATATAAGGCAGAAGGTGGAAAAGGAAGGGATAACTAAAATGGCCCAGATCCTCGTGGGAGATTTCATAGGTGGAGATTATGAGAGATCAAAGCTATACGATCCCCAATTCTCTCATGGATATAGGAGTGGCAACAGATGAAAATAGCCTGCCTTTCCTTTACAGATGACGGTAAAAAATTAGGGGATAAATTAGTAAAATATAGAGATGAACCCAATAAATACAAGAGATGTACAGTTCATCACTTTGAAAACTCTAAAATAACAGGCGGCATAAAAGGCAATTTGAGCTATATAGCTGAGGAATATGACGGTATAATCTTTATTTCTGCTGCCGGAATAGCCGTAAGGATGATGAAGCCTTATATAAAGGATAAGAAAACTGATCCTGCCGTCATAGTGATAGATGATCTGGGCAAGTTCTCCATAAGCCTTTTATCAGGCCATATCGGCGGAGCCAATGAGCTTGCAAAATGGGCAGCAGCCATTATAGGGGCTATGCCCATAATCACTACAGCCTCCGATGGAAGAGGGATAGAGGCTATAGACAATTTTNNGGATACGAAATAGAATATATGGAGGATGCAAAAACAATAATGACCATGATGGTGAATGGGAAAAGGATTGGGTTTTATTCAGAGATGGAGGCCGTTATTGATTATAAAAATATTGTTATATTCAAGAGCTTGGAGGATGTGCGAGATATCCAGGGGATTATTGCTGTTACATCCAGGGATATAGTCAGCATAGATATTCCCAGGGCTGTTTTGAGGCCTANNGGAGGTATGCGGAAGGATACAAGGTAATAGAAGCCATAAAGGCTGAGCTGAAAGAAAACAATCTTTCAGAAAAGAGCATTAAAGCCATAGGAACTATAGAAGCCAAAAAAGATGAAGCCGGAATAATAAAGGCAGCCCATTATTTTAACTGCCCGTTAAAAATATTTACAGCAGAAGAAATACGGGAGGTTGAAGATAGATTTGAGAAAAGCGATTTTGTTAAAGCAGCAGTGGGGGTTTACTCTGTGTCTGAGCCCTGTGCTTATCTTTTGGGAGGNNATATGCGGACTTATAAGATAAAACATGATGGGATAACTATATCAATAGCTGTGGAGGTTTATGATGGCTAAATTATATGTAGTGGGAATAGGCCCGGGAGGCAGAGAGAATATGACCTTGAGGGCTGTGGAAGTGATAAAAAAATGTCATGTATTGGTGGGATACACCCCTTATATTAAGTATTTGGAAGAACTGGCAGATGGAAAGGAGATCTTTTCTACGGGAATGACCGGGGAAATCCAAAGATGCAAAATAGCTGTGGAAAAAGTTAGAGAGGGAAAAGATACAGCCATAATAAGCACAGGGGATGCAGGCCTTTATGGAATGGCAGGGCCCATATTGGAGCTGAGGGAAGAAATAGAAGTGGAAATAGTGCCCGGCGTAACGGCGGCCTTTTCTGCAGCCTCTGAATTAGGCTCTCCTATAATGCATGATCATGCCAGCATTAGTCTCAGCGATCTTCTGACCCCTTGGGAAGTAATAGAGAAAAGGCTCGAAACAGCTTCCTTAGGGGATTTTGTTATATCCATATATAATCCAAAAAGCAAGGGACGGAAGTCACATCTCAAGAGGGCTGTAGAAGTGATGCTAAGATATAAAAGTCCTTCTACCCCTGTAGGAATAGTAAAAAATTCCGGGAGGGACAACACGGAAAAATGGATAACAACATTA
>DPSW01000483.1 GCA_003527145.1 Clostridiaceae bacterium
AAGGCTTTGCCTGAAGGATCTTGTTCAAGATTCTTCAGGCGCTTTGCTCCTTGAGAATGACAGAAAATGCTTTAATTTATCACTGAACTAACCCGCTCTAATTCCAGTATAGACTCGACTAATATTCAGCGGGGGTTGAATCCCTCACTGAATGAAGTCTCGTTCAATAGCAACTGCACTAGAAATATCAGATTAATAAGGCAATTCCTTCGTCATCTCATAAGCTGTATCCTGCAGCATTTTTAAATATTCTTCTTTTTTTGGTTCATTCATTCTTACTGCAGGTACAGCTACACTTATAGCTGCTATAACATCACCGTTTCTTTTTTTCACAGGAACAGCTATACATATAAGTCCCCTGATGTATTCCTCGTTATCTATGGAGAAACCCTGCTGCCTTATCTTTTTCAATTCTTCTTCAAGCATATCAACATTACATAAAGTATTCTCAGTATATTTCTTGTATTCAATAGCTTTAAGATTAACATTCTCTGTATAAGCCAGTAAGATCTTTCCCATGCCCGAGCAATACGCAGGCACTCTTCTGCCAACATCCAGTACTATGCGTAAAGGTTCCTTGGTGATTATTTTGTCTAAAAATACTACATCAAGATCATCAAGCATGCCAATATTAACGGTTTCTTGGCATTTCTCATAAAGCTGCTCTAACTTCTCCCTAACAATATTTTTAAACGGTATTCTATCACCAATCTTATTGCCTAGCTCGAAAACCTTTATTGAAGCATAATACTTGCCATCTTCTATATCTTGTTTCACATATCCTATATGCTTAAGAGTTCCTAATATCCTATGAACACTGCTCTTGCCAAGGCCTGATAGATCACTTAGTTCCCCTATACTAAGCTCTCCCTTTTCTACCAATATTTCAAATACTTCCATGGATTTTATCACGGATTTTATATTATAATCATTCGTGCCTTTATTTACATCCATTATCGCTCACCCCAATATTAGCCTATTTATGACAGTATATCATAGTTTAAATATTTACAAAATAAAGTTATATCCTGTCATTCATTTTCTCTTTAATCTTGACTAAATTGGTAAGGACAGTATTAACAGGTGTCTGTATGCCTAGTTTCTCTCCTTCCCTCACAATGGCGCCATTAATAAAATCAATTTCAGATTTCTTCTTGTTCAGCATATCCTGAAGCATTGAAGATTTATTTGTTGCGGTAAGCTTACATACTTCTTTTACATGGACAACAGGTTCATCATTTATAAGCTTTATTCCTTTTGTTTTTGCCACTTCAATTGCTTCTTTTACCGCCAATTCAAGGAGTTCTTCGGTTTCTGCGTATTCAATTAATTCTCCGTTAAGCAATCCTGTAATGGCAGTTAAAGCATTTATACCTACGTTTACGATGAGTTTGCTCCAGATTAAGCTCATAACATCCTTGGAGTGCAATGCTTTAATTCCGCTTTGACTTAATACCTTTGATACTTCCTCTATCCTTTTATCAGAAAGATGGCCTAATGCTCCGATATAGGTATCACCTGAGCCCGCATGTCTTACCCTTCCAGGACCTAATAAAGTAGAACCAAAAGAAGTCACCCCTGCTATAACCCGATCCTGTCCCATTACTTCTCCTATAATATCTGCATTGCCTAACCCGTTTTGAAGTGTTAGTATTACAGTATTTTCATCAACTAGTGATAGGGAATCGGATATAGCAGCTTTTGTAAAAGTGGATTTTACAAAAACAATTACCAATTCACAAGGTCCCACATCTGAGGCTTTACTATGGGCTTTTACCCTGACAATTCTATCTCCGCTTATTCCTTCAATCTTTAAACCATTTTCATTTATTACATCTACATGCTCTTTCCAGACATCAATAAGGTGAACCTCATTACCGGCTTCATGCAATAAACCTCCAAAAAGGCTGCCCATTGCACCGGCTCCAATTATAGCTATTTTCATTAATTACACCTCTTCTAGTACAATCTCTCCAATTCTTCTTCCTTTATTCCAAAGCTATGCTTTTCTTCCGGAAATTTTTGAGCCTTTACATCCTCTTTGAATTCTTCTAATGCCTTTAATATAATATCGGTCAGATTAACATATTTTTTAACAAATTTCGGTGTAAACTTGTCAAATAAGCCTACCATATCGTGGAAAACCATAATTTGCCCATCGCAATAAATACCTGCCCCTATCCCTAATGTAGGAATTGACACTGCTTCAGTTATCATTTTAGAAATCTGGGCGGGTATACATTCCAGTACAAGTGAAAAGGCCCCTGCTTCCTCTAAGGCTTTAGCATCTTCTATAAGTGACTTCGCTGCTTCTGCATCCTTGCCTTGAACCTTAAATCCGCCAAGCTTGGATATGGTCTGCGGAGTTAAGCCTATATGTCCCATAACCGGTATACCTGCATCAACTATCGCTCTCACAGTTTCTTTTACTGCTGCTCCCCCTTCCAGCTTTATAACGTCACAGCCGCCTTCTTTCATAAGCCTTGTAGCGTTCATGATAGCTTGCTCTTTGCTCACATTGTATGAACCAAAAGGCATATCTCCAACTATCATTGGATTCTTAGCCCCTTTTACCACACATTTTATATGGTGTATCATCTGCTCCATAGTTACGGGAACTGTTGTATCTTCACCCATCATAGTCATTCCAAGGGAGTCTCCGACTAGTATTACATCTATACCTGCCTTGTCTACAAGAAGTCCTGTTGAGTAATCATAAGCAGTTGTATAGGTTATTTTTTCACCTCTTTTTTTCATCTCTTGAAGAACTTGAGTTGTTACTTTTGCCATTCTTATTACCTCCAGATTATAATTTACTTTTATTTTTGATATTGATAGGTTCTGCAAAGCAGAATGCTATTCTAAACATATGAGTAAAAAAATATACTCCCTCCGAAAACCTTACATTAATAAATTAGGTAAAAAAGTAGTGATTGCAGGTATATAGGTTATTATCAGAATGTCAATTATCAATACTATGATGAATGGAAGTATATTCTTTACGATTTCTTCCAGACTTATTTTCCCTATACCGCAAGCTACGAACAAGCACACTCCAAAGGGAGGCGTAATCATACCTACAGCCAAATTGACACAGATTATTAAGCCGAAGTGTAGTGGATCAATTCCCACTTGAGTAATAATAGGAAATAAAATTGGTACTAATATGATAATAGCAGCTACAGTATCCATGAAAGTTCCCACAAAAAGTAATAATATATTTATCAGTAATAGAATTATAATGGGATTGCTGGAAAATGCCAGCATTGCCGATGCAATTTTCTGCGGTATCATATTATTTGTCAATATCCACCCAAAAAGAGTTGCGCCTGCAATAAGTATCATTATTATTGATGTGCTGACAGCTGAATCAGCTAATATCTTTGGTAAGTTTTTAAATGATAATTCTTTATAGATAAAGAATCCAACTACAAATCCATATACTACAGATACAACAGCTGCTTCTGTCGGGGTGAACATCCCTCCGTAAATTCCGCCTAAAATTATTACGGGCATTAGTAGAGCAAGTATTGCATCTTTAAATGATGCAACTATTTCTTTAAAGCTTGCCTTTGGTTCTCCTCCATAACCTTCTTTCTTCGATTTAAAATATGTTACTGCCATCAGTGATAGCCCCATAAGAATACCCGGTCCAAATCCGCCTACAAACATAGCTCCTATAGACACTCCGGTAAGAACGCCATAAGTAACCATAGGAATGCTGGGCGGAATAATAACACCGATAAGTCCTCCTGCCGCCTGAATAGCCGAAGAAAAACCGACATCATATTTTCTCTTAACCATGGCTGGTATCATAATTGATCCAATGGCTGCTGTAGTAGCTGCTCCGGAACCTGATATAGCAGCGAAGAACATACAAGCTACGATTGATACCAGACCTAGGCCTCCTGATATCCAGCCAATAAGAGTGTTTGCAAAATTAATCAACCTTCTGGATATTCCGCCGCTTTCCATAAGGCTTCCGGCAAGTATAAAAAAAGGTACTGCCATAAAAGGAAAAGAGTCTGTAGCTGTAAAAAGCCGCTGAGGTATAACCACCAATGGAACATTACTTGCAAGCAACAAGGTCATAGTTGAAGCCAAACCTAGTGAAAATGCAATTGGAATATTTAATGCGAAAAATACTAATAAACTTCCGAACAAAATAAGTCCAACATTGTCCATTGATGTATCACTCTCCTTCTACTTCATTATTTTCGAATGTTCTGGCGAGCAGATGTATCATCATAAGTATCCCTCCGATAACTATAGCCAGATATATATAGCCCATCTTCACTTTCATAGCCGGTGATAGCTGCATCAGTGTAACTTTTACTACCTTACTGCCGCAAACCACCAAAATAGCAAAGAACAAAAAAGATAATACATTTGCAATCCACTCTGCCGCTTTAGCCACGGAATGAGGAAGCAATTTAACTATTGCCTNNTAGCACCCAGAAATGTCAGATAAATAAGTAAGTATCTTGCAAATTCCTCTGACCATGGTAAAGAAGCATGAAACACATACCTATATATAACCTGTAAAAATACTACAATAGACATAACTGCCAATAACAGCCCTATTACTATTTCTGTTCCTTTACTGAGCTTGTCGCTTAATTTTTTTATCAAACCCATATTACCATCTCCCATGAGTATATTGATGGATAGCAATATCAATATCCATCAATATACTATTTTTATGTAATACTTTAGAAAGCATAAGTTTTCGTCATTTGTACTTGAGCTTAGTTACATTATTGTTGAAGCGATAGAAACTTTTTATTATTTAGTATTGATTATTTTATCAATCAATTCTTTTGAAAATTGAGATTCATACTTTTTGTATACAGGGGCTACTGCTTCCTGAAGCTTTGCTTTATCTGGTGTTGTCACTTCTACTCCAAAGCCTTTGANNCTCATAAGCAGCGACTTCTAATGCTGTATCTGCTAAAATCCTTTGTGTATCTGCGTCAAGACTATCTAGTTTTGATTTACTCATCAGAAGAAGCGATGGTGAATAGAAATGCTCTGTTAAAGCTAAATTCTTTTGAACTTCATATATTTTTTGTGTATATATTATTGGAATAGGGTTTTCTTGTCCATCAATTACTTTTTGTTGAAGGGCTGTAAATACTTCACTCCAAGCCATTGGTGTAGGGTCAGCTCCAAGTTCTTTGAATGAATCCATGTGAACTTGGTTTTCCATTGTTCTTATCTTTAAACCCTTAATATCTTCTGGCCCATTTATTGGCTTTTTCGAATTTGTTATATGCCTAAAACCATTCTCCCAAAAAGCAAGACCAACTATGCCTTTGCTAGGAAGAGTGGATAGCAGTTCTTTACCGATTTCCCCATCAAGCACTTTATATGCATGCTCCCTATCTCGAAATAAAAAAGGTAAGTCAACAACCAGCATCTTCGGTTCAAAGCCTCCCATAGGTCCTGTTGAAGATACAACCATGTCAATCGTTCCCATTTGTAATCCTTCAATCATATCTCTTTCATTACCAAGCTGTGCTGAATGGAATATTTCAATTTTTATCTTTCCGTCGGTACGTTCATTTATAAGCTGAGCAAACTTTTCAAGCCCAAGATGATATGGATGTGTAGGAGCAACTGAATGACCAGCCTTTAATACAATTTCTTTTACAGTCTCGTTTGAAGCTGGTTTTGCAGGCTCTGAATTGCTGTTTGTTCCGCAAGCAGTTAATGACAAGATCATAACAATTAATAATATTAATGCTACTCTTTTTTTCATTTCTCTTCCCTCCATTTTTTTAGTAAATATTTTAGCTGGACAAAATTATAAGTAACTTTTTGATACATTTTATGAAAGTACTAAGCTTTCCTAAGTACACCTCCAGTATTCTGTATTGCAGAATGTTATTCTGTTCTATATAATGTATTCGCCCCTTTTAGTAAATGTCCTCCCAAAATATTCTGAATA
>DPSW01000346.1:0-3484 GCA_003527145.1 Clostridiaceae bacterium
CAAACTGTTTTTCAAATCATCGATGCCTTTTACACCGGAGCCGGATACTGCTTGGTAAGTGGAATATACTATGCGCTTTATTTTATATTTATCATGCAGCGGTTTTAATGCAACAACAGCCTGAATTGTGGAGCAATTCGGATTGGCAATAATCCCCTTATGCTTCATAATTTCAGATTCATTCACTTCAGGAACAACAAGAGGTACATCCTTATCCATCCTAAAGGCACTGCTGTTGTCAATAACTACTACTCCCTTGGATGCAGCAATGGGTGCGTACTTGGTACTGGTTGAACCGCCGGCTGAGAACAATGCTATATCTATATTCCTGTCAAAAGAGGCATTGTTTAATTCCTCAACAATATAGCTTTTTCCTTTAAACTCCATCGAAGTTCCTGCAGATTTAGCTGAGGAGAATAGGTAAAGATTGTTTATTGGGAAATTCCTCTCTTCAAGAACTTTTAAAATTGTTCTGCCAACCATACCCGTGGCTCCTACGACTGCGATGTTATAATTTTTCATTAAATAACCTCCCATAGTACAATTCAATTAATTATATGATATTTATAATATATTTACTATTATATAAATAAAAAAGTCAGCTTGAAAGCTGACATGAAAAATGCAAAAAAATACATAATAAAATGTATAATAACATCATTCATGGATAGCTCTCCATCTATAAGATGACAGTCCATACATTCTTAATGCATGGACCAGGCTAGAAAAACAGTGTCTTTTTCTACCTTCGGCGCTCTTACCTTTCAACAACACTCATCGGACGACACTGCCTTGTGCTGTTTATTAATTAAAAGCGCACCTCTATCTCGTGAACTAAAGCTTATGATTAATTTTTATTATATTACCACGTATAAATTCACATGTCAACATTATATGCTTCTATTCATATTAATTCTTATGGTCAATTGTAAATTATTGATTATTATTGTAAAATCAAATATAGTAAAAACTTATTTATATGGAGGGGGGAGAATTTTGAGAGTAAAGCCTATCATTATGATATTCATATTATTCACCATAGTATTTTTTGTGCCATTCTCAGTCGCATCAGCAGAAAATGNNATGGATACGATTTAGAGGTGTTGAACACCTATGATTCACAGTTGGTAGGGCAGAACTCAACTATTGAAATTATTGAGGACAAGCTGATTTATAATGGCGAATATATTGTTAAGAATAAGACTGATAAGACTATAGAAGTTATATTGGGATTGCCTTCGAATAATTTAGAAAATATTCAGATAACAGATAGAGGCAGTTCGATTAAGCATTATAATAGAAGCCGGAGTTATATTGAAGATAAATATCCTTCAGAATCATTACCGAAGGCAGCAAAATGGCATACAATCAGCTTATGGTTAAAGGGCGGAGAAACAAGAAACCTCAATATCAGATATGAAGCTAAACTTATTAATGACAGCAAAGGGGTGTACAGCATCAGGTATAACAGAAATAAAAACCTGATGGATTCCGAGGCTTCAACGATTGCGTTATCTTTGAGGGATTTTTTTCCGTATAATATTTTGGACAGTACCGGCATTATTTCAGACAAAGCGATATTTGGCAGCAACAATCATCTATTGATGGAGATGAATAAGGACAGTGAAATACTTGGCTTAGATTATGAATTGCNNCTATCTATAGACAGATTGGATTTCGGCTCTGATAAAAAATTAAAAAATATTGCAGCTTCATTTAGAAAAAAAGAATATGACACAGTGAATACTTTATGTGATGAATATATTAAAAACCCAGGAGATCCTGCTTTTAGTATAGTCCAAATCCAATATGTAAAAGCGGAAGCATATAGAAAGCAAGCAAATTTTGAAAAATATTTTGAGTTCTTAAAAGGTTTGGATNNCGAAATATAAGATTTTATACGATGCAGATAGGATATTGCAGGGAAAGGTCCAGGATGCTCAGCTGCTTGCAATAATGAAATCGCTTCAGGCTCAAGCGTATACCGATAATGAATATATAGGCAAGTGGATGCAGGGTGACGGCAACAGTTATGAGGATGATGGGAGTATCACAAATAGAGGCGATTCAAGTCCTAATAAGGTTAAGGAAGACAGCGTAGTTGCAAAAACTATTAAGCATCTGAAGTTAGAGAATATTATTTATAAAATTAAGGCANNGCTTATTGTGATAGTTGCCGCTTTTTTGCTGGGATATTTTTTTGGAAGAAGAAAGAGAAAACGCAAAAGTACCGTTTCTTATTATACATTTAAAAGATAAGGAAGAATTCAGAAATGACTCAATATGAAGGTTTCGCTAATATTTATGACATTTTGATGGATGATGTGGACTATGAAAAATGGGTTAGCTATGTGATGAATATTTTTAAATATATTAATGTACAGCCTAAAAGTGTGCTGGATCTGGCATGCGGCACCGGAAACATAACTATACCAATGGCAAAACTGGGCTATGATATTTGGGGAATCGATATATCAGAACAGATGTTATCGGTCGCTGAGAACAAATCAAGAATGCAGGGCGAAAAGATTAAATTTATCAAGCAAGATATAAAAAATTTGAACCTGACTGGAAGTTTTGATGCTATTATATGCGCCTGTGACGGTATTAATTATGTCCTTGAAGAAGATGAGCTGCTAAGCACTTTTCAAAGAGCTTATCAGCTTCTGAATGGCGGAGGAATATTTATATTTGACATCAGCAGCTATTATAAATTAAGTCGCATCATAGGCAACAATACTTTTGTTGAAGAAAAAGACGGGATATTTTACTCATGGGAAAACGAATTTGATGCAGCATCTTCTACTTTAACTATGGTATTGAATTTTTTTATTCCTGAAGACAAACTATATAATAGAATAGAAGAAGTGCATGTTCAAAGGGCTTATAAGAATAAAGAGGTTTGCGATAATTTATTCAAATGCGGATTTAATGTTTTGGAGACTCTGGATGAATTTACTTTTTTTAAAGCCCATGAAGAGAGTGAAAGGGTGTTTTTTATATCAAAAAAATAAAGATACCCGGCTTGGCTGTAATATTAGTTAAAGACGTAAAAATAATAATATATGGGAGGAAAAATGAAAGATATTATACTAAGAGGAACTAGTAATGATGGCAGCATAAGATTTTGGGCATGTACAACGATAAATATTGTTGAAGAAGCCAGGCTGATACATAATACCTATCCTGTAACAACTGCGGCTCTCGGGAGAATGTTGACTGCAGGCAGCATGATGGGAACTATGGTAAAGTCAGAAAATGATAAAATAACTTTACAAATAAACGGAAAGGGCCCTGCAGGCAATATTATTGTAGTGTCCGATAAAACAGGAGATGTAAGGGGTTATATAGGAAATCCCTTTGTAGATCTGCCGTTGAATGAAGTCGGAAAGCTTGATGTAGGGGGTGCTATAGGTAAAAACGGATTATTTACTGTGATCAAGGATTTAGGATTAAAGGAGCCTTATGTGGGGCAAGTACCGAT
>DPSW01000346.1:3521-3774 GCA_003527145.1 Clostridiaceae bacterium
TAAAGTTGATTCTGCTGGAGGCTTCATTGTTCAGGTAATGCCTGGCGCTGCAGAGGATATTATTGAGTTAATAGAGCAAAATGCTAAAAATATTAAATCTGTTACTGAGGTTATACCCCTAAATGGGGCCCAGGGACTAATCAAAGAGATAATGAAAGGTGTCGAATACAAAATACATGAAACACGAGAAGTTAGCTATAGATGCAATTGCAATAGGAACAGATTGGAAAAAGCATTGATCAGCATAGGTAAA
>DPSW01000266.1:0-2915 GCA_003527145.1 Clostridiaceae bacterium
AAGTTTAACTCAGCTTGCAGAAGCTTTAGGAAAAAAGGATGGAGACACATATATAGTTGCAGGGGGAACAGACTTGGTAATCCACTTTTCTAAGAATTGCATATATGACTATAAGCTTATCGACATAACCCATATAAAGGAATTAAAAGCAATAGAAGAAATGCAATATGAAGTAATAATTGGGGCTTGTGTAACCATGACAGAAATAGAAAACAGCCCTGTTATAGATAAATACATTCCTGCATTAAAAACTGCAGCATATAAGTTGGGCTCTCAGCAAATAAGAAACAGAGCTACAATAGGCGGCAACATATCCAATTCATCTCAAAGCGCAGATACTCTCCCAGTGCTCTTTGCATATGGTGCTGAAGTTGAAATTATAAATTCCAAAGGTCAAAAAAGGATAGACAAGGTTGAAAACGTAGTGATANNACAATCTGCAAAAGGATGAAGCAATAACAAGAATCATAATAACAAAATGCAGCAGCATCTCAGCCTTTGCCAAGGTAGGCTCAAGAACATCAGTAACAATTTCAAAGGTAAACTGTTGTGTAAAGGCAGNNGGCAGATGCAAATATAGATGGAAAAATATCAAATGCAGTTGTTTACATAGGAGCTGTAGGTGCAAAACCTATAAAGGCTGAGCTTGTTGGGGGAGCACTGATAGACAAAAATTTAAAAACCATTTCAATAAGTGAAATAAAAGAGCAGATACAGAATCAGATAGAAGCTGCAATACCAAGCCGTTCCTCAAAGTACTACAAAAAAGAAGCATCAGTAGGAATAATAGAAGAAGCACTCAATAATTTAAAACTAGCAAGGTGAATAATATGGGAAAATTGAAATATGTAGGTAAAAGCATTTTAAAAGAAGATTCCTACGATAAGGCTACAGGAAGAACAAAATACGTATGTGACATGAAAAGACACAACATGTTGTATGCCAAATTGGTACTCAGCCAAAAAGCTCATGCAGATATTGTAATAGATAAAACAGAAGCACTTAATATAGAAGGAATAGAAGCCATATACACTTATGCAGACGTGCCGAAGGTGCAATATAACTCACATCAATGGTATGCAGGAGCCACTGCTTTTAGGGATGAATATTTGTTGTGTGATAGAGCCAGGTTTGTAGGTGACCGCATAGCCTTGGTTGTGGGTAAAACCAAAAGAGCTGTTGAAAAAGCAGTGGCAAAGCTCAACGTTATATACAAGGAGTTAAATCCTGTAATAGGCATAGAAGCAGCAAAAAGTGATGAAATAATAATAAAAGGGAACACAAATCTTGCATTTTCAAAAGAAATATTCTGCGGAAGCTACGAAGAGCAGTTCAAAAAAGCAGACTATATTATAGAGGACAAAGGTTCAACACAGAAAATACATCATTCTGCGATAGAGCCGCACATATGCTTAAGTGAACTAGACGAACAAGGCAATCTCACAGTGTGGACGCCATGTCAAATAGTATTCCAGGTACAGTATCATGTAGCTGACATACTGCAGATACCATACAACAGAGTAAGAGTAATAAAAGCAGTCATGGGAGGCTCCTTTGGAGGTAAGGGACAAACAGTATTAGAGCCAATATGTGCCTTTGCTGCATACACTCTCAAAAAACCTGTTATGTTGTACATGGATAGACACGATGCAATACTTGGTACCAGAAGCAGAAATGCAACAGAAATGATAGTAGAAACAGCAATAAACAAAGAAGGTAAAATATTAGCAAGAAAAATAATAACAGACATAGATGGAGGCGCATACTATACAAATGCTGCAGCTGTAACTATGGCTTTAGGTAAAAAACTTTTCAGAATGTACGATATACCGGATCAGAGCTACACAGGAAATGCTTACTATACAAATACCATACCCGGGGGAGCCTGCAGAGGTTACGGTTCACCCCAGGCACATGCCGTAACGGAAATAAATATTGACCATGCTGCGCACAAAATAGGCATGGATCCATGCGAGCTCAGACTTAAGAATTTTGTCAAGCCTGGTGCATCAGACCCTACAGGAGGGCCTAATATAGGCAATGCCCAGATAAAAGAGTGCGTCCTAAAAGGTATGGAAGCTTTCGATTGGAAAAACAGAAGACAAACCATTAAAAACAAAAATACAGAAAGATACGCCTATGGAGTGGGCATGGCATGCGGAGCACATGGCAATGGTTATTTTGGAGCATTTCCTGATTTCACCAATGTAGAAATGAGTATACTTGGAGACGGCAGTGTTCTTGTAAAAATAGGCATACACGACCAAGGCTGTGGAACTGTAGTGACAATGCAGCAGTTAGCGNNTGGACATAGATACAAAACACATAAGAGTTACAGAAGCAGATACATTAATAACACCATACGACTCAGCAGGAACACAAGCCAGCAGAGTAACCTTTGTATGTGGAGGGGCAGTCAAGGAAGCAGGAGAAAAGTTAAAGCAAAGGCTCATAAATGCCTTCTGTACATTAAAAGGGTTCAAAGAAGACTCGGTAGAAACTAGAGACGGATTAATATACCGAAAAGATTCNNCAGATATTGCAACAGAATTTGAAACAAAATACTCACAAACAATGACAGAATTTATTAAATACCAGTCACCCGCAAATCCGGCAACTTTTGCGGCATGCTTTGCGGAGGTAAAGGTAGATAAATACACAGGACATGTAGAAGTAACGGATTTCTTGGCAGTGCACGATATAGGACAATCGGTAAATCCAATGTTAGTTGAAGGCCAAATACAAGGCGGAGCACACATGGGCATAGGTATGGCCCTTAGAGAAGAAATAGAAGTAGACAATAACGGTAGAGTAAAATCAACAAACTTCTCCAAATATCACCTAATAAACGCACCAGAGATGCCGGAAGTAAGAGCCCTGACAGTAGAAGCAAAGGAGCCATACGGACCGTATGG
>DPSW01000266.1:2996-6185 GCA_003527145.1 Clostridiaceae bacterium
CTATATAGAAATAAGAAATGGAGTACTCAAAATGGATAAAATAATTTTAAACGGACATAATTTAAGCTTTGAAGATTTATACCAAATTGCGTACAATAACAAGCAGATTGAAATTGACGAAGCAGCTCTTGATAAAGCAGCTAAAGCAAGAAAAGTACTATTTGATAAGGCAGCTGAAGGATATCCTGTATACGGATTAAACAGAGGAGTTGGGTGGAACAAGGACAAAGAATTTGATGTTGATTTCTTTGAAACTTACAATAGAAATTTGTTATACTGTCATAGCTTAGGAATTGAGCCGCTAAGTACGGAGGAAGAAGTAAGAGCAATGATGCTTGTTAGGTTAAATACAGCACTTTGCGGTTCAACAGGTATATCAGTTGAAATACTTAAAATGCTTAGGGATTTTTTGAACAAAGGCATACATCCTGTAGTGCCGCGAAGAGGTTCTATAGGGGAAGGAGACATAACAATACTTTCACATATAGGACTTGCTATAATTGGTGAGGGGGAAGTAAACTACAAAGGAAAGAGAATAAATTCTAAGGAAGCTCTTAGTAAGGAAGGAATGAAACCAGCTATTTTAGGACCAAAGGACGGACTTAGTATAGTTTCTTCAAATGCTCAAACAGCTGCGGGCTCAGTATTTTTAGTAAAAGAAGTAGAAGAAATTATCAAAATTTCAAATGTTGTATACTGTCTTGGTATGGAGGGCTTAAATGGAGTTATACAACCCCTTGATGAGAGAGTAAATGATATGAGAGGCTTAAAAGGGCAAATCAAATGCGCTGATGAATGCAGAAAATATCTTGAGGAAAGCTATTTATACGAACCTAATAAAGACAGAGCGTTGCAAGATGCTTTAAGTTTCCGATGTTCCTTTGCGATAAATGGTTCAGTACTAGATGCACTGGAATATGTAAAGAAATACTTACTGATACAGATAAACACTACAGATGATAATCCATGTATTATGACTGATATAAATAATTTATCTGTAAGTGCAAACTTTGAAATAACTTCTTTAGTGGCAGGCATTGAAATGCTTGGCATAGTTCTATGTCATTTGTCAAAATCCTCATGTAATAGAATGCTAAAGCTAGCAGATCCGTCTTTTACAAAGCTTACAAGATTTTTAACACCAGATGAGCAAAAAACTATAGCTTATGGCACTATTCAAAAAACTTTTACAGCAATAGACGCGGAAAATAGAATGCTAGCTAATCCATCTTCTATTGATTTCTATTCAATATCAGGCAATATAGAAGACCATGCAACCAATGGGCCTTTAGTTGTAGATAAAGTAAGAAAAATAGTTGATAACTTAAAATATATTATAGGTATGGAAGCAATCCATGCAGCACAGGCAGTAGATTTAAGAAACAATGTAAAAATGGGAAAAGGAACAAAAGCAGCCTACGATGCAATCAGAGGGGTTATACCATATCTGGATAAAGACAGAAATTTAAGCGTTGATATTAAAGCTGCATATGATATTATAAATTCAGGAGAGCTTTTAAGAAAAGTTGAAAATGCGAAGTAGATGCCTTAAATAATAGCATATAAAAACTCATATATTTTTTTAAATAAGAAATATATGAGTTTTTTATATTTGACACAGAAAGCCCAAATATAAGCTATAATAAAGCTATGAGTAAGAGAAGGACTTTACTTTTACTACTACATTCATTGCTTATGCTTGGAGGAAAGCTATATGGATAAAATATTTGTTAAAATATTTGGGATAACTGAAATCAAAAAAAACAATGCTATAATAAATTTTCCTTTTAAAAAGGCTGAAGCACTTTTTTATTATTTAATAATAAAAAAGAAAACTACCAGGGATGAATTGGTAGGCTTATTGTGGAGTGAAATAAGTGAAGATGCTGCAAAGGGAAATCTGAGAAATGCATTATATGTAATAAGGAAAGCCTTTGATATGGATATAATTAAACCAGATCAGAGACAGGTTATTACTATAGATGAAAATATCCCTATTGTTACAGATTTAGATATGTTTATAAATAACAAGGATAATATAGATAGCTATACAGGTGAGTTACTAAAGGGATTTTCAGTGAAGGACTGTGAGGAATACGAGCAATGGCTGTTAAACCAAAGAGAATACTATAATAAACTATATATAGACAGGCTGCACAGTAAATTAGAGAATTCTTTTTCAAAAGATAAGAAAAATATTGAAAAGTATTGCAAGCTATTGATTGAAGTGGACAGATATGACGAAAGTCCTTATATAAACCTAATGGAGCTATATGAAAATGATAGGCAGTTTAATAATGCTATATATATATACAAACAACTTGAAGAGACCTTAAAAGAAGAACTGAGCATTTCCCCGAGTGTAAAAACTAAGGATATATATAATAGAATCATAAAATTAAAAAGTATTGAAGAAGACAATAATCAAATGTCATCAAAAGATTTTTTTTACGGCAGGAGCAGGGAAATAGATTATTTGGTTAAAAACTTTGAAAGCTTTATGACAAGTGAATTATATAACTCTATAATAATAAACGGTGAGGCTGGGATAGGAAAAACAAAACTTATAAACAGGTTTTTAAAACTCATAGATAGATCCCAAGTTTATTTATTTCAGGTTGATTGCTATCATGATGAAAACAATTGTATTCTAAAGCCATGGAACATAATAATTAAAAATATTTTCAACGCTATAGAAATGGAAAAGGAAAATATTTTTATACCTCCGCTATGGAAAAATAATATAGTCCATGTTTTCCCATTTTTAGGCAACGGCTATGACTATCTTGAANNAAATTGATGATAAAAATTATCAAGTAGTAGAAGAAGCTTTGTCTAATATCATAAACGTTTTATCTGGTATAAAAAAAGTAGTAATTATTTTCGAGGATATGCAATGGATAGATAAGGCAAGTCTAAATTTACTGATGAGAGTCATATTAAATGATTTAGAAAAAAATGTTTTGTTTTTAGGTACCTCTAGAAAAGAGTATAATTATGAGCTGGATAAATTCATTACATTACTTGGCAAGTACGACAAAATACACAATCTTACCCTAAATAGATTTAATAAAGGTGAAGTCTTTGAATTTTTAGATGGAGCCTTACCTGATTATAATTTTAGTGAAAAGCAAAAGATAAAAATTTACGAAGAGACAGAAGGAAATACTTATTTTATGGTGGAGGTTG
>DPSW01000055.1 GCA_003527145.1 Clostridiaceae bacterium
GGCACACGGATGCAACATAGGACAAAAGCATAGGCTTAAGAAAAGAAAGGAATCCACCAAAAGGCTTAAGAAGCGATTGGAAGAAAACTATAATGTTATTTTTGATATATATAAAAAGCTGGACAGCATATCCAAGGATAGTGTTGATATGGCCACCGCATCAGAATGGCTGATGGACAATTTTTATAAAATAGAAGAGCAGGTCAAGGATGCAAGATTGAACATAGATCATGAACGGTTTTATAGGCTAAATGCTTTAGCATCCGGGTATCTGAGGGACTATCCGAGGNNATACAGACGGAAGCATAGATACAAATTTGTTCATAGATTTTATAAAGGCTTATCAGTCGAATCAGATACTGACGATATCGGAGGTATGGGCCTTATCTCTGGTGACCAGGATTGCTTTGGTGGAGAATATAAGAATAATCTGCACTGCAATATATGATACTCAGCTTCAATGGAATAAAGCAGAACAAGATTTGAAGCTTAATAATGATGAGCTGCTTGATGCCATAGAGGAAAGTCTGGAGATAAGGAGCAGGCTCAATACCTCTTACATAGAGCATATGCTGGCTTGCATCAGAAGATCGGGCGTTGAATTTGGAGAGATTTATAGCTATCTGGAAAAAAGGCTTGATGAATATAACACTACAATAGGAGATTTGGTTCAATACGGGCACAAAGAGTATGCCGTAAGGAAGGTTTCCTTGGGAAATTCCATCACAAGCCTGCATAGCATATCCACAATGGATTGGAATGATATATTCGAATCCATAAGCATAGTTGAGGAAAAGCTTTCGAAGGATCCGGCAGGCATATACTCACTCATGGATTTTGAATCAAGGGATTATTACAGAAAGGCAATAGCAAAGATATCAAGAAGCTGGGGAGTTTCAGAAACAAGAATTGCAAACATTGCAATAAGCCTGAGCAAAGCGGCGAAGGATTCGGGCAAAGCCTTCAAGGCAACCCATGTAGGATATTACCTTATCGATGAAGGCAGACAGGAGCTGTTTTCACAGCTAAAGATTAAAAAAGGGGAATCCAGGCTAAAATCTATAGCTTCCTATATAGTTTCCATTATATCTCTTACAGCCTTATTCATCATATTTGTGGTCAATATGATGAATAAGGGCTGGAGCAATGAGAAAATATTGCTGCTATCCGCTTTATTGCTTATCCCGGCCTCAGAAATCGGAGTAAGCCTGGCAAACTATATATTTATGAAGCTTTATAAGCCTGCTATGCTTCCACGGCTTGAATATGGCGGAGGCATTCCTGATGAAGCCAGAACGATGGTTATCATACCCGCTTTATTGAGTGATAAAAAATCTGCCCGGGAATTGATTGNNCGATTTCAAGGACTATAAAGCTGAGACAAACCCTGACGATAAAGCCATCATAGATACTGTCATGGCAGGAGTAAAGCATCTGAATGAGAAGTATGATGAAGAAGGCGGAATAAAGTTCTACTATTTTCACAGGAAAAGAGAATACAACCCAAAACAAGGCAAGTGGATGGGCTGGGAACGGAAAAGAGGAGCGATCATACACTTCAATAACCTGATTACGGGCAGGCCAAACACCTCCTTTATATATAAATCCTCTGATACGGACGCTTTAAAGGACATCAGATATATCATAACGATAGATTCCGATACAAATCTTGTTATGGATAGTGCAAGAAAGCTTATAGGCACCATTTCTCACCCGCTTAATAGGGCTGTTTACGATCCGGATTCAGGTGTGGTTGCGGATGGCTACGGCATCATTCAGCCCAGGATCGAAATAGATATTATGGATTCTCAGAAAACCTTGTTTGCAGAAATATTTGCGGGAGACGGGGGGATCGATCCATACACAACAGCCGTATCAAATATCTATCAGGATGTTTTCGGAGAAGGCATATTTACCGGTAAGGGAATCTATGATTTAAAGCTATTTAATGAAGTGACAGAGAAGAGGATAGAGGATAATACAATTTTAAGCCATGACCTTTTAGAAGGAAGCCTTCTTAGAACCGGATTGGCTGGAGATATCAGCCTCATAGATGGTTTCCCCGGGAAATACGGTTCTTATTCCGCCAGACAGCATAGATGGGTGAGAGGGGACTGGCAGCTGATCAAATGGATCTTTGGCAAAAAACCTCTGTCGGCTCTTTCAAGATGGAAGATGATAGATAATCTCAGAAGGAGCATGCTGCAGCCTTCTCTATACTTGCTGCTGCTGGGTACAGCCTTTTTGCCTGTTGCGGCTTCAAAGCTCTTGTATATTATACTGCTTATAATCTTATTCCCCCACATACTGAGATTTTTTTCTTTAGATATAGTAAGGAACAGAGATGTGGGCCGGTATACAGAACAATTAAAAACAGCTGCATATCAGCTTTTTATAATCCTTGCTTTTTTGCCCTATAATGCTTATCTGATGGCAGATGCAATAGTGAGGACCCTGTATAGAGTATTTTATTCCCGTAAAAATTTGCTAGAATGGCTTACAGCGGCAGATGCTGAGAAAAAGATCAAGCTGAATTTCAGGGGATGCCTTTGGAAAATGAGACAGGCTCCGGCTTTATCACTGCTCTATGCAGCGGCTATTGCCATATCAGGAGCACGATATGACGCGGCATCTGTATTCTTTATAATTCTATGGATTGCCTCACCTTATATTGCTTACAGGATAAGCAATGATTCCATAAAACAAAAGCCTGTTTTATCCGGAGAGGATAGGGAAAATATTGAGAGGATCGGCAGAAATACCTGGTCCTATTATGAGAAATTGGTATGCAAAGAATCTAATTTCTTGCCTCCTGACAATTATCAGGAATACCCCCTGAAGGGAGCAGCCCCGAGAACCTCTCCTACAAACATAGGCTTATATATGGTATCAACTTTAGCAGCCGTTGATCTGGGCTATATTACAATGTCCCAGGCATTGGAAAGGCTCAATAATACTATGGATACCGTGGAGAAGCTGGAAAGCTGGAAAGGCCATTTATACAACTGGTATGATATTAAAACTCTGGAGGTTCTTAGGCCCCATTATGTATCAACGGTTGACAGCGGAAATTTCATATCTTATATGCTCCTGCTGGAGCAGGCGTTGAGCGAGCCGCTTGAAAACAGTGATAATAGGAGCACGGCGGCAGACATGAAAGAGAGGATAGGGCGGATTATTGAAAGGACTAAATTTATTTACCTTTACGATAAGAAAAAAAATTTATTTTCCATAGGTTATGATGTGGATAAGGAAAGCCTTACAAACTCGTATTACGATTTGCTGGCTTCTGAAGCCAGGATAACAAGCTATCTGGCAGCAGCCAGAAGAGAGGTCCCCCTTAAGCATTGGAATAAGCTGGGAAGGTCTTTGACGCACATAGGCAGAAATAAAGCATTGGTTTCCTGGAGCGGTACTATGTTTGAATACTTTATGCCTGCTTTAATAATGAAGGACTATAGCAAGACCATTATGGATGAGACTTATAAAGGTGTGATAAAAGCCCAAAAGAGCTATGGACGCAAGAATAATGTGCCTTGGGGCACCTCTGAATCCGGCTATTACGCCTTTGACCTGGATTTGAATTATCAATATAAAGCTTTTGGCGTGCCTGATCTGGGCTTAAAAAGAGGCCTTGTTGAGGAAGTTGTAATATCTCCATATTCGACTATTCTGGCAATTAATTTTGATCCTGAAGGAGCCGCTGAAAATATCAGAAGGCTTATTGAAATGGGAATGGAAGGCAAATATGGGCTCTATGAAGCGGTAGATTTTACTCTGAGACGCATGCCTGCGGGAGCAAATCACCAGATAATAAAAAGCTATATGGCTCATCATCAAGGCATGAGCTTGCTGGCTATAAACAACTATTTAAATGATGATATATTGATAAAGCGCTTTCACAGCCATCCAGTAATAAAAGCGGGGGAGATAATGCTGCAGGAAAGGATTCCAGCAAATGCGGTGATCACTAAGGAATATAAGGAAAGCATGCCTGGGGCGGACAGACAGAAAAGACTGTATCAGGAGGGTATAAGAAGCTATGATTCTATCAATGCATTGCCTCCACCCTGCCAGATTCTTACCAATGGGAAACATTCTGTTTTTATCAACAATAGAGGCGGAGGCTTCAGCAAAATAGACGGAACATTGATAAATAGGTGGAGAGCCGATAGCATAGAGGGCGGATATGGCAACTATATATTTATCAGAGATTTGAGCAAAGACAAAGTTTGGTCTGCAGCTTACGAGCCCTTCAATGAGGATGCTGAAGCATATAATGTGGATTTTTATCAATCAAAAGCAGAGTTTACCAGAACGGATAATGATATAAAAACAGTGATGGAAGTATTTGTGTCTCCCGAAGACCATGTGGAAATCAGGAGGATAAGGATAGAAAATCACGGACACACTCCTGTTTCTTTAGAATTGACCAGTTTCATGGAAATAACGCTTACTGCTGAGGCGGCGGATATAGCTCATAGGGCTTTTTCAAATTTATTTGTCAGGACAGAGTATTTGGAAGAATATAAGAGCCTATTGGCAGTAAGAAAACCAAGAGAAACGGATGGCCCGGAGAGGTGGGCTTTTCACACTTCGGTAGTAGAAGGCGACGCTTCGGGGTCTATGGAATATGAAACCAGCAGGATGAACTTTATAGGAAGAGGGAGGAGCATCAAAAATCCTTTAGCTGTTCATCAGCCACTGTCAAATACTTCCGGAATAGTGCTGGACCCGGTGATGAGTATAAGAAGAGTGATCCGGCTGAATGCCGGGAGCTCCGGAGAAATATCTTTCGTTACAGGCTTTGGTATGTCAAGAGAAAGAATGAGAGAATTGATAGTCAAATATAGAGAAGTTACATCAATACAAAGGGCTTACGCGCTGTCGGCCACCAGAAGCCAGGTGGAGGGTTCATACTTAAATCTGGATACTCAAGATATTGTGAATTTTGAAAAGCTTATATCACATTTGATCTATGGAAGTCCCGGCAGAAGTGAAAATAGAGAGCATATAAGGCGAAACAGGAAAGGTCAGCCTTCGCTGTGGTCATACGGCATATCGGGGGATTTGCCTATTATGCTGATATCCATCACAGATGAGAGGGATATTCATATTCTCAGGCAGGCTGTCAGAGCTCATGAGTTTCTCCGAATCAAAGGTTTAAGTATAGACCT
>DPSW01000252.1:0-1457 GCA_003527145.1 Clostridiaceae bacterium
TAATAACAGGCGGTACTTTATCAATATTCTCCTCTTCTAATTGAGCTATCCTTCTTTCTGCTGCTACGAGTTTATCGAGGTTTATAATAAGCGTTTTCTGTTCTTCAGTCAATGCATTATATGCTTTTCTTGCAGCTTCTACTAAGCCCTTATCTTCAAGGGTTAACTTATCTGCCGCCGGCAAAGCAGTTATTTTGTCAATAACTTTATTAGCAGCTTCATGATCCTTAGGATCCTCATTTCCCGATACAACTGTCACCTTATAAATGCCGCTGTAGCTATCATCATCGGCCTTTGCGGCAATAAAGGCGATACCCTTCATTGACCCTGTCACCACACCGTTTTCAACACCGGCAACCATAGGATTGCTGCTATGCCATTTTATTTCCTTGTCTAAAGGAATGCTATGTGCTATGGCTAAATTCTCTCCCGCTTGTATCTCATTTTTTTCAGCAGTTAGCTTAGCATCTGCTCCTGGTAAAAGGATAAAGCTATCAGCGGGTACCTTCCATTTCCCATCCGCTTTAGTAAAGCTCGTGGCTCGCAAATCTAAGATATTAAGCCCTTCGGCACCGAGAAAGCAATTATTAGCTATTTTAGTAACACTACCCGGGATAGCAAGGTAATAAAGTTTTTTAGTCCACCCAAAGCTCTGGTTGCCTATACCGGTAACGCTGTCTGGAATCTCTACGCAGCTTAATTCAGCACAGCCTCTAAAAAGTAAATCGGGTAGCTTGGTTATTCCTTGAGGAAGTATCACTTTTTTAAGGCTCGTACAGTTTGAAAGCAAGCCAAATTCGAGTTCTGCTTCTACACCGGAGATATCTGCTTCGGTAATATTGGTACAGTCTCTAAATACGTTCTTTCCAAGACTTTTAATGTGTCCGGGAAGCTCGATCTTCGTCAGTCCATCACAACCCGCAAAGCATTCGTTAGGCAAATGAGTTATGCTCTCGGGCATTTTAATATCTCTCAGATCTTTAATTCCATTACAATTGCCGAAAACATATCGACCAAGACTTTCTAAGGTGTCGGGAAGCTCCATTTCAGTTATACCGGTGCAGCCGGCAAAGAAGCTCTGGGGTACAAGGGTTATTCCTTCGGGCCATATTACTTTTTTAAGGCTTGTGCATCCATTTAATAAACCCCAATTTCCATTATCAAAGATCTTTATGCCCGAAATATCGGTCTTTGTAATTCCTGTGCATTTATAAAAAACGCCGTCCCCCAGCCTGGTGATATGCTTGGGAAGCTCCACATGCGTGATCCCAATGCAGCCTTCAAAAAACTTTTCCGGAAGATATGTTACCGTTTCAGGAAGTTTTATATCTCCAACATCTGTTATGGACGTACAGTTTTTAAACAAGCTCTTTCCAAGGCCATCATCTGTTAAACCCGGAAGCTCTGCTTCTTTTAAGGATGTGCAGCCGGCAAAGAACTCATCTCCGAGACTGATA
>DPSW01000252.1:1486-4766 GCA_003527145.1 Clostridiaceae bacterium
TTGTCCAGTCAAAGGTTTCTTTTTTTGCAGTTACCGATGTGATGGCAGTGTTGTCTGAAAGATTTATGGCAGAAGCACCTTTCAAATATTTCATTACTGCCATATCTCCATTGATAATATTTGCATCAGAAAGATCTAGGCTTCCGGCAATGGAAGCAAGTTCTCCCATTGACAATTTGCCTTTGTAGCCGCTTCCTTTCCCGGCAGCGCTTGCCAGCTTTTCAAGNNACCTTATCACCATCTTCAAATATATCTTTTACAGTGATAGCTATTGTATATGTCTTGGTAGTTTCGGCTGTGGTCACCTTTACCTCAATAGTGTTGGTACCCAAGGATAAAGGTATAGCTCCCGAAGGACTGCCGCCTGTTGCTGCCTCATTATTAATTTTTATAGCAGCGCCTTCATCTGCTGCTTGTGCCGTTACCTTGGTTGAAGCAGTATGAACTCCTGTATCGGCAGTATAAAAGTATCTTGATTGGCTAAAGGCTTCCTTTAAGCTAATATCAGACAGCGATAATGCTTTTAGCTTAGCGATGTCTGTATCCACGGTCTTTACATAGCAAGTACCGCTGTAGCTGCCATCCTCTGCTTTGATGTATATGGTAGCATTGCCTAGTCCTTTTCCTGTCACTACGCCATCAGAGACTACTGCTACATCAGTATTGGTGCTGCCCCAAAAAACTGCTTTTCCCTCAGGTATCTTATGTGTGAGCTTTAAGCTCTTGTCCCCTAAAATTATAGTTGTCTCTGACACAGATAGCTCCGCATCCTTTTCTCCTGATAACAGGACAACAGCAGAAGCTGGAATACCCCAATTATACGGATAGCCCCACTCGGAAATTAAGCTTGTAATGGATGTCTTCCTTAAATCCAGAAAAGCCAGCGAAGGCGATCCACTGAAAAAATTATATCCTAATTCTTTTACATTGCTTTGGATCACAACATGCTTTAAATTATTACAGTTTGAGAAAAAATAGCTTCCGAGTTTAATAACATTGATGGGAATATTAATATACTCTAAGCTGCTGCATCCGTTAAAACAGCTATCTCCTATTTCAGCCATGCTGCTTGGTATCTCTACATTTTTTAAGCTTCTGCAATTCCAGAAGCAATCTTTTTTAATTTGGGTTATGCTCTCCGGTATAATAGCAGTTTCTAAATATAGGCAATCCCTGAAAATACCATTTGGGAGCACTTTTACCTTGGAAATAAATTTCGGTAATTCTTTAAAGCCTGTGCCGCTAAAGACATCATCACCACTAATATCCAGCTTTTCTACCCCGTCATAAATAGTGATGCCTGTTTCTTTCAAAGAAGAACAGCCCTTAAAGGCTTGACCATTTATCTTTGTTACTCCTGGCATACTTATAGCAGTGAGTTTCTCGCAGCCATTAAAGGCTGATCCCAAAATTGTTTCAACTGTCTCAGGCAAGCTTATTTGTATAAGATTGGCAGCTCCCTTAAAGGCATTGTAGGCTATCTCTGTAATACTTGTGCAGTCTTTAAAATCAAAGCTCTTAGGCTTTGTCCAGTCAAAGGTTTCTTTTTTAACTGACTCTGATGTAATGGCGGTGTTTCCTGATAGATCGATGCCTGAAACACCTTTAAGATACTTCATGACTTCCATATCTTTGTCGTTTATAACGGCATTTGACAAATCAATTGTCCCCTTGATGCTTTCCAGTTCCTTAAATGTAAGTTTCCCGATATATCCGCTTTCCTTGCCTGCGGCTACAGCCAGCCTCTCTTGCAATAAAGGGTTGGCAATAACGATATAGTTATCTCCTATGCCGACAGCTTTCATATCCACACCTATTTTATAGTTTTTGATAGTCTTCCCATCTGACGATGTCACCTTTATCACGATTATGTTGGCACCAGGCAATAAAGCAATAGGCTTTGAAGAAGTGCCTTCANNCTTCTGCATGAGCAGTGAGCGTTGTAGTTCTAGTGTCTCCTAATATTTCTGCATGATAAATATATCTTGATGGTTCAAAGCTTTCCTTTAAAGCGATATTGGAGAAAGATAATTCTTTCAGTCTTGCGCCGGCAGTATCCTTTACTGTCACTATACAAACATCGCTATGGCTGTCATCCTCTGTTTTGACATAAATATAGGCAACACCCGGCTGCACAGCTGTTACTATCCCATTCTCAACAGCAGCAACAGTGATATCATGACTGCCCCATATAACAGTTTCAGCCCCTGGAATGGCATGAGTTAGGGTTAAATTATCTTGGCCCAACTTTATCGTTGCTGATTTTAAAGATAAATTGGGATCTTGTCCTGCATAAAGAACAACCGCCGTTTCTGGGAGTGACCATCTGCTAGTATTGGATTTAGTAAACGCTGTATCTTTAAGATTTAAGAGAGTAAGACCCGAGTTATAGAAAAGATATCTTCCAACGTTCTGTAAATTATTCGGAAATTTCAAATACAAAAGCTTTTTGCATCCACTAAAAGCATTATCTCCCAAAGCTTCTATAGAATCCGGCAGGATTAAACCCCCAAAGTCAGCACAGTCCTTAAAGCTCTCGGCTTCAATACTTTTGACTGTATCTGATAAGGTAATTGCTTTTAAAGCTTTTGCTCCTTGAAAGGCACCCTTTTCTATTTTTGCAATCCCGGTACAACCGCTGAAATCAATGCTGTTAAGGCTTGTCCAATCAAAGGCTTCCTTATTTACTACAGAGGAGGTAATAGCAGGGTTGTTCGATAGATTTATAGCAGAAACACCCTTTAAGTATTTCATTACAGACATATCACTGTCATCGATATCTAAACCAGACAGATCTATCTCCCCTGTAATAGAGGCGAGCTCGTGCTTAGTCAAATCGCCGCCTGCCTTTCCCAAGGCCTGTAGCAGCCTATTTCTAAGCTTAATATTTCCAATCTCTACTATACCGTAGGAGCGATCCTTTATTTCAATAGGCGTATCAGGAATCTTTGTCACAAAATAATCTTTTTCTTTTGTCCACCAATCAGGGCCGTATTTGACCCATACATATCCGCCTTTTAGCATATAAGTGCCCGGCTGTGTATCAATGGGTACGATAAACTTGATGGTTTTTAATCTTTCCAGATCCTCAAGCTGTTTTATCTCAGCTGATTTAACGGTTTTTAGCCCTGGAATATTTGTCGTAAAGATTGTAAAGCATTGGATTATCTCATCGGTCATCCATTCTCCGCTGGACTTAGGGTGCGCTTTGGCTATTGCTGCTATGTTTAAGTCCGGGATACTTATATGCACTTCATCTCCGGGAGTAATCACTTCCTTA
>DPSW01000364.1:0-170 GCA_003527145.1 Clostridiaceae bacterium
CTAAAGCTTGACCGCTTCCTCTGTCGCTGAGCTTTGTTACTACTGCAGAGTTAATGTCCACGCATATCATCTTAATTTTCGCAGGAAGCATATTGCCGCTGGCTATGCCATGCAGCATTGTGCCGAGTATCAGAACGATATCGGCTTTCTTCAGCTGATCATTGTAAGCG
>DPSW01000364.1:198-1748 GCA_003527145.1 Clostridiaceae bacterium
CGGCAAGCACAAAAGGCACATTATGCTTCACGCATTCATACATGATGCCGGAACGGAGCACTCCTGCTTCTGCGGTTTTCTTTATAGAGCCATATCTCATTACTTGGTTTATAGCCCGCATATGATTTCTATAGCCGTTATGAGTTACCTTTCCTGATTTAGCGCATATGCCCAGGGAAGTGCCAAAAAGGGTCTTTTCTATATCATGGACGGCAACTGCATTGCCTGCAAGAATACTGGAGATATATCCTCTGCGGATGAGCTGAGACAGATAATAATCGCCGCCTGTATGGACCACAACCGGTCCTGCTACAACTGTCAAGCGTTTGTCTTCATTAAAAAGCTCAGCGGCCAGCTCCTTTATTAGCAGCTCATTCCTCCTCTCAGAAGAAACGCAGTTATTCATGAAGCTAAAGGAACCGTCTGAACCGGCCTCTTCGTTATCCATGACAAGTTTTACACCTGTATCGCCGCATACGATCATATCTCCTTTTTTGATTTCTCTCAATTTTTTGCATGAAGCAATTCCGTTGCCCACAACTATAAGTGCATCCATCCTCTGATTATGAACTGTGAGCCACTTGTTTCCATAAAAAATTTTAGTGGTGTAATTAGTGGTTGAATAAAAATCGTCGGGAACATTTTTATCCTTTTCAGAAACCTTTAAAATTACTGATTTTTGAGTGTTAACATCCATCATAGTATTTCCTCCTCTTAATTCAAAAAAATAAAACNNCCATGTTGAATAAATAAGCTTAATACATCTATTTTACACTGAACTAACCCGCGTTTCAACTTGATAAAAAAACCTTCATCCCAAACAAGGGACGAAGGTAATTCGCGGTGCCACCCAAGTTAAATAGATAAGCTAAAAAATTATCTATTCCTCTCAAAGCCCATAACGCAGGCGAAGCGGACAAACTTTTCATTTGCAGCTTGGAGGGCGGGTTCAATAGAAATAATCTTGGAAAACCTTTCAGTCGGTGAGTCTTCCTTCCTTTTAGAATCCTTCTATTTACTGATCCTCTTCATAGCCATTGATATTTACGTTTAAGTATACAAAAGAAAGTATAAATTGTCAAATAGTTTTCAAATCGAATTTATATGAATTTTATCTCATATAATTTACAGAAGGATATAAGGGGGGTCTGTAGATGTGGAATTGTCCGTTTTGTAGAGTATGTTTATGGTGCTATTACTATAATTTAAGACACGGGCTGATGAAGGTCTATCGTAAGGAATTCACCTTAGATGAATTGGCTATGTATGATGGAAGCGGAGGCAGGCCGGCATATGTGGCTGTAAATAGTATTGTTTATGATGTGAGCAATAACGCTTTCTGGGGCGGGGGCACCCATTTCGGGCTTTATGCAGGCAAGGACTTGACAAGTCAATTCCTAAGCTGCCATGGCAGCCTAGAAATATTAAATGTATTGCCCAAGGTCGGTATAATAAAGGCTTAGGTTTGGGGGTGTGTAAATGAAAAATCCTACTCCATGCCCTGTCATTGATGCTAAAAATGTGACCGCAGCAAGAATAATCGATTTGGC
>DPSW01000364.1:1789-7519 GCA_003527145.1 Clostridiaceae bacterium
ATGCAGATAACCCGGGTGTGGGATATTTGCTAAAGAGCATGGTAAATATGACTTATTCCAACAGCTTGATGCAGGCTGAGGGTGAAATGGCTTATAAAAAATTTGCAGATACTCTGAACACTGAGTTTATATTGGTTGTTGAAGGGGCTGCAGCAGCAAAGGACAACGGAAATTACAGCATTATAGCCCGCCATGACGGCAAATTTATCACTGCATTGGAAGCGATCAAAGCAGCCGGGGGGAAAGCTAAATACGTATTAGCTGTAGGAACCTGCGCTTCTCATGGCGGTCCATCTGCTGCAGCGCCGAATCCATCAGGGAGCCTGAGCATAGACAAGGTTTTAAACAGAGAAGTTATAAAAGTTCCCGGCTGTCCTGGTCATCCTGATTGGGTTATCGGTACTATTGCTCACCTGCTATACTTTGGCAGGCCGGAGCTCGATGACCAAAACAGGCCCGTAATGTTCTATGGTATCACTATTCATGACCGCTGCACTAGGAGGTCATATTTTGACCGGGGAATATTTGCAAAAAAACTGGGAGATAAAGAATGCATGTTTAAAATTGGCTGCAGAGGGCCGGTTACTAAGACGGACTGTCCCGTAAGGCAGTGGAACAGCTATGTGAACTGGCCTATAAAGGATAATACTCCCTGCATAGGATGTGCTCAGGAAAGATTTCCTGATGGAATGGAGCCCTTTGTAAGGTATTAAACGAGTGGAGGTGTATCATGACAGAAACAGTGATCATCAATCCGGTTACAAGAATAAGCGGTTTTATGGAGATACAGGTGCAGATAGAAAACCATATAGTTTCAGATGCTAAATGCAGCGGCCTTCTATTTAGAGGCTTTGAGAAGATGTTAAAGGGGAGGCACCCATTAGATGCAGTATATTTTACGGAAAGGATTTGCGGTATTTGCTCCACCGCACATTCAATGGCTTCATCCTTAGCATTAGAAGAAGCGCTGGGAGTAACTCCTGAGCTCAATGACAAATATATAAGAGACTTTATGCATGGATGTGAATTTATACAAAATCATATCAGGCATTTTTACCAGTACACCTTACCCGACTATGTGAGAGGGGCAAATATATCTGCTTTAGAATATGAATCTCATGAAGATTTCCGACTGCCTCAGAGGTTGGATAATCTATTGACAAAGCATTACTTTGAATCCCTTGAATATAGCCGGATGGCCCATGAGATGCTGGCTACTTTAGGCGGAAAGGCTCCCCATAATCACGGCATATTTGTGGGCGGGGTAACAGTAAATATGGAAGCAGATAAATATATAAAAGTAAAATCCATACTGGATAAAATAATAAACTTTGTTGAGATTGTCATGATTTTTGATGTAAATATCATAGGAGAATATTACCCAGAATATTATTATATGGGAAAAGGCTATAAGAATCTTTTAAGCTATGGGGTTTTTGATTACCCGGACAAAGAAATCAGATATATAGGTCCAAGAGCATTTTATGGAGGAATATATGAAGAGGCTGATCTGAGTAAGATTACAGAAAGCATATATAGCTCTTGGTATGAGGCGCCAGCAAATGAAAGACAGCCTCCGGGGCCGCCCCTTGAGGAAGATTTTCATAAGGCTGATGCTTATACTTGGGTGAAATGCCCGCGATATGAAGGTTTTCCAATGGAAGTAGGCCCCTTGGCAAGAATGTTCATGAGCGGAGATTACAGAAGGGGCATATCCGCAATGGACAGGACCATAGCAAGAGTATTGGAAATAAAGAAAATAGGTTATATTATGAAGGCCTTATTAGATAGGATGGAGTTAAAAGAGTCCTCCCAAAGGGTATACGATATGCCTCAAAGTGCAAGAGGCGCAGGACTTATAGATACAACACGGGGTGCACTGGGCCATTGGGTTGCTATTGAGGATAAAAAGATTTCTAATTATGATATCATAACTCCCACAGCCTGGAACTTATCACCCCATGATTCAAAGGGCCTTTTGGGGCCGGTTGAAAAGGCGTTGGCGGGTACAAGAGTCGAAGATATAAAAAAACCTGTTGAGCTAGGAAGAATTGCCAGAACCTTTGATCCCTGCGTATCCTGTGCTACCCATATTATAAGTGTNNAGATTGTATAAGGCCTATGCATAAGAAGGTAATTGCAATAGGAAACAGGATCATGGGGGATGATGCTATAGGCTTATCAGTGGCCGAACAACTGGAAGATTTTTTAGTAGAAGCCGGCTTTGAAGTTGTATTGGGTGAGACTGATTTTGAATATTGCTTAAGAACAATAAAAAAAGGAGATTTTATAATAATTCTGGATGCCGCCTACAGTGGAGCAGAGCCGGGGACTGTGAGGTATATGTCTATCGAAGAAGCCATGATGAGATGCAGAAGATGCAATTCCCAACATGAATCCAACCTGTTGCTTTGGCTGAATGTATACGGTCTTGAGGTAAAAGGAGCAGTATTGGCTATAGAAATATATAAGATTGAGCCGAACTGGGGATTAAGCCATGCCATGCAAGAGATTCTGCCAACAGTTTGTGAGAGGGTGAAAGATAAGATTATATCTATTTTGGGGGAGGGGTATCATGCATGATACATTTTTAATCAAGGGCATATATGAGGAATTAAGAAAAATATGCGATAAGTACGATATCGTAAGGCTTGATAGGGTAGTCATGGAAGTCAGCAGAAACAGCCATATTGACGAGGAGGAGTTTATTGAATTTCTAAAGGAGCAGAAGGATTCAATAATGGGAGAATGGACAACAGCGNNCATATTGAGGAGAATACGGCAATAATATATGTTCTGGAAGGAAAAAGAAATGATGCTGTCATTGAAAACTAGCGATGGAAAAGAAATAAAATGCAGAAATATGCTTGTCAAAGCTGCTGAGCTTCTGGTAGAAGGAAATATAATTGCAGTAAAAGGGATAGGCGGATATCATCTTGCCTGCAATGCGAGGAATGAGGGGGCAGTTCAGAAGCTCAGGGACAGAAAAAGAAGAAAAGACAAGCCCTTTGCATTGATGGCTAAGGATATGGAAACGGTCAAAAAGGAGTGCCTGGTAAGCTGCGAAGAGGAATGCCTGCTTCAAAGCTGCAGGATGCCTATTGTCTTGCTCCGCATGAAGGCTTCCTGCAGCTTGCCCGGAAACATAGCGCCAGGCATGAACAGGCTGGGGATGATTCTGCCCTATACTGATATCCATGCTTCGCTGTTTAGTGAAGACCTGGATTTATTGATAATGACCAGCGGCAATATAAGCAACTCACCGATACAATATAAGGATGCCGGTGCAATAGCCCACTTATCGGGTATAGCTGATTACTTTCTATATCATGATAATGAGATCGATATACCTCTGGAGGATTCGGTTTTCAAAGTCTTTGAAGGCAGGGAATCCGTAATAAGAGGAGGAAGAGGCTTTGCTCCTTTTAAAATCCATATGGGGAAGGGGAGATATGAGGTACTTGCCTTAGGTTCGGAACTAAAAGGCGCTTTCAGCGTTTTAAAAGACGGATATGGATACTTGAGCAGATGCTTTGGAGACTTAGGAAATAAGGAGGTCTTTGAAATATATCAGCATGCCTTAGACAGATATTTGCAGGATATAGGTTCACAGCCTTCAGTCATTGCCTATGATATGCATCCCTATTATACCACGGCCCAATATGCATCAAAGCTGGAAGGGATAAAGGCGGCCGTCCAGCATCATCATGCCCATATGGCAAGCTGTATGGCAGAGCATAGCCTTCACCGGAAGACAATAGGGATAATATATGACGGTACCGGCTGGGGAACAGACGGTGCAATATGGGGAGGAGAATTTTTTATCGGCAGCAGAGAAGCCTTCCATAGGGCAGGGCATTTTAAGTATGTAAGCCTTCAAGGCGGCGGTCAATCCGTCAAGGAGCCCTGGAGAACCGCATTAAGCTATCTGCATTCTATTGGTTATGCAGAGAAGCGGAATATTTCCCAATGGAATAAGGAAAAATCAGCCGTTGTGGAGCAGGCCCTAAAAACCGGCTATAATTGCTATGCTTCTTCAAGCCTTGGAAGGTTGTTTGACTGTGCAGCTTCCTTGCTTGGCATTTGCCAACGGATTAATTATGATGCCCAGGCTGCAATATTGCTGGAGAGCATATTGAACCCCTATGAGAAAGCAGGCTATGAATATAAAATATATGAAAATAATGGAGGACGGCTTGAAATAGATTATAAAGGAATAATTGAAGGCATAATGAGGGATATGGATAATAATATAGCAATCGGGACAATATCCTCAAGGTTTCACAATACCATATGCGATATAACGCTGGATATGGCGTTAAAGATAAGGAAAATATCAAATGTTGAGACCGTGGTATTGAGCGGCGGCTGCTTTGAAAATACGTATCTATTGAAGGGCGTTTTGGAGAGGCTGAGAGGGGAAGGCTTTGATGTGTATTATAATCAGCATATCCCAATAAATGACAATGGCATATCCATAGGCCAGTTGGCTGCAGCATCCGCCTTATACAACAGGGAGGTGCCATAATGTGCATTGCGGTGCCTGGCAAAATAATATCAATAAGCGGCTATTATGCTGCTGTTGATATTATGGGGGTTATGNNAGGAAGAGGATATGGTATTGATTCATGCAGGATGTGCAATTCAAAGGATTGATCAAGAGCATTTTTCTTATCTGGAAAAAGTATTTACTGTTATGCAGGAAGAGGTTCATTGAAATATGGGTAACAACCTTATTGCTGAGCTGATAAAGGCTATATGGACATATATGGCTGAGGTCAAAGAAATAAAAATAATGGAAGTTTGCGGAACTCATCNNCTCGGTGCTGCCTCCCGGTATAAAGCTTTTATCCGGTCCGGGCTGCCCTGTCTGTGTCGCTCCGGCAAGCTTTATTGATGATGCGGTCAGGCTTATGATGATGGACAATGTCATTGTAGCCACCTTCGGAGATATGGTAAGGGTTAAAGGGACAGAAACAAGTCTGGATAATAGCAGGACAAAGGATAAAAAGCCGGCAGTTGTTTACTCGCCTCTAGAAGCATTGGAAATAGCTGAAAATAACAGGGATAGGACGGTCGTTTTCCTTGCAGTCGGCTTTGAAACCACAGCGCCTGCTATTGCAGCTATGATAAGGCATGCTGAAGAAAAATCGATACACAATATTAACGTATTGACCTCCATAAGGCTGATGCCGCCGATTCTGGAAATAGTGCTGGAAAAACATGATGGAGAGCTCGGCGGAATGATATGCCCCGGTCATGTAGCCACCGTAATGGGGGAGGAATATTTCCGCTTCCTGCCTGATAAGCATGATATCTGCTCCGTCATATCAGGCTTTGATGCCGCCGATATATTGGGGGCAATATATTTAATAGTGCAAAGCAAATGCGGGGACAAAAAGCCAGAACTAAAGAATATATATAAGCGCTGTGTCAGCTTTAATGGCAATGAAAAGGCAAAATCATTGATGGGGGAGGTATTCACCGCTTCTAAAGGTCTATGGAGGGGAATAGGCTTAGTAGGTGATTCGGCATTGGTATTAAAGGAAAGATATATGAAGTATGATGCTGCATATAATTTTAATCTCAGCCCGTGGGGCCATGAGGACGCGATGGAATGCAGCTGCGGTGATATACTCATGGGGAAAAAGACCCCCGGGGAATGCCGTTTGTTTGATGCCGCATGCAGCCCGACAAACCCTTACGGCCCTTGTATGGTATCGGCAGAAG
>DPSW01000474.1 GCA_003527145.1 Clostridiaceae bacterium
AATCAAATATAGAAACCCTCCGTGATTTTCCGTGAAAAAATCCGTGTCTTTCCGTGGTTCCCGCAATCTTAAAACCCCAAAGCCTCACCCAAAAACCCTGAGTTCTAAAATCATCATTTACCTATGCAAAATCTGCTGAAAATTTCCGTTATTATGTCTTCCTCCACAGTATCGCCCGTTATTTCACCTAAAAACCTCCATGCATCCCTTATATCTACGGATATCAAATCAAGGGGTATACCGTCATCTATTGCTTCCAGCGCCCTGTCTATGCTTTCATGAGCCTTGTCTATAAGAGATTTATGCCTGATATTTGATACCACGGCGCTGCCCCGGGTTTTCACGTTTCCGCTGTAAGCTGCATCCCATATGGCTTTCTCCAGCAATTCGATCCCTTTTTTGTCCTTCACGGACATTCTTATTATTCTTTCCTTGTTAAAGCTCTCCTCCAGTAAGTCTAATTCTGCATCAATGCCCATATCTATCTTATTGGCAGAAACAATTACTCTTTTATCCTTCAGCATTGATGCTATAAGCATATCTTCAGGATCCAGCTTTTTTGAAGCATCGATTATAAAAATAACAAGATCCGCATCATTTATAGCTTCTTTCGTCCTTTCTACACCGATCTTTTCAACCACATCCTCCGTCTCTCTAAGGCCAGCCGTATCTATCAGCTTTATTAGCACACCCTTTACATTGAGATATTCTTCGATTATATCTCTTGTAGTCCCCGGGATGTCGGTTACTATAGCTCTGTTTTCCTTAAGCAGGAGATTCAGCAGAGAAGACTTGCCTACATTGGGTCGTCCGATTATGGCGGTGCTAAGTCCTTCTCTTTGGATTCTTCCCTCATAATAGGTATCCTGCAATTCTTCAAGTATTGCTTTAACCTCCAGGCCCTTGGATCTAATAGTCTCCGCAGTAATTTCTTCAATATCATGCTCCGGAAAATCAATAGAGGCCTCGATATGGGCCAGCATAGATAAAAGCATATCCATAGCAGCTTTTACCTTGACTGACAGTTCTCCCTGCAGCTGATTCATCGCATTTTCAAGGCCTTCATCCGTCTTTGACGTTATCACGTCAATCACAGCTTCAGACTGTGCAAGATCAATCCTGCCGTTTAAAAAGCCGCGCTTGGTGAATTCTCCGGGTTCAGCCATCCTGGCGCCTTTTCTTAACACCAGTTCCATTATTTTCCTTATAGGTACTATGCCTCCATGACAATGGATCTCGGCTACGTCTTCACCTGTGTATGAGTAAGGGGCTCTCATGATCACAGCAAGAACTTCGTCAATTTTACTTCCTTCGTCATCAAAAATTAAGCCGTAGGTCATGTATCTGGACGGCATATCATTAATGTCTTTTACTTTTTTCCCTTTAAATATTTTGCCTNNAATCTTTCCCGCTCAATCTTACTATCCCGATCCCGGCTTCTCCTGGGGCCGTTCCCACAGCAGCAATGGTATCCTCCAGCACATTAACACCTCTTTCAAATATGATAAACCCAGTATTTTCATACTGGGTTATTTGCATGCGATAATAACCTTCCTATTAGGCTCTTCCCCTTCGCTGTATGTAATAACACCGGGGTAATCCTGCAGAGCAGAATGGATAATCCTTCTCTCATATGGGTTCATAGGCTCCAATTCCATCCTCTTCCTTGTCTTTACCACTCTTTCCGCCAGCCTGTTTGCCAATCGTATAAGAGTTTCTTCCCTTTTTGATCTGTAATTCTCTGTATCCAATACCACCCTTAAATAATCATCCCTGCCCTTATCCTTGTTGACAACAAGGCTTACCAGATATTGCAGGGAATCAAGGGTCTGGCCCCTTCTTCCTATAATAATTCCCATCTTCGGGCCTATAAGATTGATATAAAGACCGGCTTCCGTATGTTTAATCTTTATTTCTGCCTTTACATCCATACAATTAAGAACTTCTCTCAGGAATCCATAGGCTGTATCCTTTTCCTTGCTTCTATCCGCAGATGTTTCTTTTTTTGCAGACACTTCAGGTTCTGCCGCTTTTTCTTCTTTTACAGTAACTTTTACCCTTGCAAGCCTGCTTCCTATCAATCCCAAGAATCCTTTGCTGGGCTGCTCCAATATTTCGATGACTGCCTTGTCTTTGGTGATGTTAAGCTCCTGTATGGCCAGCTCTACAGCTTCCTCAACTGTCTTGGCTGACTTTTCAACCCATTTCATTTAATTATTCGCCTCCTTTATGACCAAGCACAGCTTTGGTCATAAAATACTGCTGTAATATAGTAAATATGTTACCAACTACCCAATATAAAGCTATTCCTGAAGGAAATTTTAAAGTAAAGAAACCTATCATCAAAGGCATTACGGTGTTCATTGATTTCATTGTAGGATCCACATTGCCCCTAGATGAAATCATGGCTGTTTGTACATAAGTGGTAAGTGCGGACAATATGGGAAGTATATACCATTTATCCGGCATGCCCAAATCAACCAACCACCAAAATCCCTTGGCAATGGCTGCAAATTCTTCGGGGGTAAAAACGAATTTTGTAGGATTCTGTAAGACGCCAAATAATGCAATTATTATTGGAAGCTGTATAAGAGCAGGAAGACAACCTGAAGCCGGATTATAGTTATGCTCCTTATAAAGCTCCATCAGTTTTTGATTCATCTTTTCCGGATCGCCTTTATATTTTGTCTGGATCTCTTTCATCTTAGGATTGATTTCATTCATTTTTTTAGTCGATTGTGTTTGTTTTATATTGATAGGCAGTAACAATATTTTCGTAATGATCGTGAAAAATATTATGGCATAGCCATAGCTTCCCGTAAAATCAAATAGCAGCTTGAGCAACGCACCAAACGGCCTGGAAATTATATCTAGCAAAACATCTCCCCCTAAATATTAATGTTTATCTAATCAATGGAACCCACACTGCTGCAAAGCGGGAATCACAGGTTTAGGAATGTCCTTTTATTGATGCAGCGGAATGTTCCCAAGTTTTTCTGCGATATTTTATGGCACCGGATCATATCCTCCGGGATTAAAGGGATGACATTTCATTACCCTCTTTATTCCCAAAACAGTACCTTTTATGCTTCCGTATTTCCTCACAGCTTCAAGAGTATAATTGGAGCAGGTAGGAATAAAGCGGCATTTTCCGGGACTTATAGGAGATATAACCAGTTGGTAGAATCTTATTAAAACTATTATTATATATTTCATTTCTTAACATCTTCTTTGAGAAGTCTGGCTCTTCTAACAGCATTCAACATATCTCTTTCAATATCATAATAGCTTGCTTCGCTGCTTTTTACCCTTGCCGTAAAAATAATAAGATATCCTGTTTTTATAAAACGGCTTATCTTTCTGAAATTTTCTCTCATCAATCTTTTTACACGATTTCTCTTGACGCTGTTGCCAACCTTTTTGCNNGATTTGTATCTTCATCGCTTTTCAATATATAAAGCACTAAAGTGTTCTCAGCGTAATATCTGCCGTTGGCATATACTTTTTTAAACAAAGAATTTTTTTTAATTCTTCCGGGGATCTTCATATTATCCTCCATATAATGAGGCATGTAGAGAAAAAGGCCACAAAAAGCGGCCTTACACTGTTAATCTCTTTCTACCTTTTCTTCTTCTTCTTTTAAGAACCTGTCTTCCGTTTAAAGTACTCATTCTTTCTCTAAAGCCGTGTACTTTTTTTCTTTGCCTTTTTTTCGGCTGATATGTCATTAACATCATTACACCCCCCAACGATTATGTGTATATAAATATTGCACATTAACACTGGACTAACCCGCCCTAAACTGCCCCGTTTATATAAACAACGAGTACCCCGGGTGTCTAAGTCCAGCATGGACTCGGCTAACATTTTGTTTCACAAAATGAAGTCTCGTTCAAGCATAATACGCCACCGTACATTAAAATTATATATATATTAATATTTACTGTCAAGAAATTTAAGTTAAATCTCATATTCAGAAATAAATATTAACAGTATTCTCCGTTAAGAATGCCCTATCCGATAGCTCAGCATCGCTTATGTAAGCTACCGGCGTTTAGCTATGGCAGTCAAATATATTTTTATTTGCTGTGGATAACCTTTAAAATTCAATTGAATTCCTGGCTCCAATTTGCTAATATTAGTTTAAGATTGTGTATAACTTTTAAGTTGTTGTCAAAGTTATCAGTTTATGCACAAGTTGTGTATAAATTTGTGTATAACTAATATATTTTGTGTATTGATTTTATCATTCTTGTTAATAATCAAATAAAATCAACTAAATTAATAAGCTAAAATTGTTAATATTTTTTTTGCCCAATTTGTGGACAATTTATTTATGCAATATTATATTAACATATTATCAATATTTTATTCACAATTTGCTTTTGTTTAAATAGCATAGTTTTTCAATATGCACTATGAGGAGGATGGAAATGAACCCCCAAAATTACGAGATATGGGATAAAACCCTTGATATTATTAAAGTTGAACTTACAGAAGTAAGCTTCAATACTTGGCTCAAATCCATAACGCCAATAATGATCAATGATGAAATGATCTTGTTTCATGTTCCCGACGATTTCACCAAAGGTATCATAGAAACACGTTATGCTACACTTATCAAGAATGCGTTGAAACAGGTGACTTCAAAGTATCATGAGCTAAAATTTACAGTAAACGAGACAGAAGCGGATATGGAAAAGTCCAATAATGTCATGGGAAAAAAAGAAGTAGAAGAAGTCGTCAATACTTCTTTGAACCCACGATATACTTTTGATACCTTTGTAATAGGCAACAGCAATAGGCTTGCCCATGCTGCTTCGGTTGCAGTAGCAGAATCTCCCGCAAAGGCTTACAATCCACTTTTTATATATGGAGGAGTAGGCTTGGGAAAAACCCATCTAATGCATGCCATAGGACACTATGCCTTAAATCAGAACAAAAGAGCAAAGGTCGTATATGTATCCTCCGAAACCTTTACAAATGAATTGATAAATTCGATCAGAGACGACAGAAATATAGAATTCAGAAGCAAGTACAGAAATATAGACATACTATTAGTGGATGATATTCAGTTCATTGCAGGAAAGGAACGAACCCAGGAAGAGTTTTTCCATACCTTTAATTCATTGTATGAGGCAAACAAGCAAATAATTATTTCCAGTGATAGGCCTCCAAAGGAAATACCTACACTAGAGGACAGGCTTAGATCAAGATTTGAATGGGGATTGATAGCCGATATTCAGCCTCCGGATCTCGAAACAAGAGTTGCTATATTGAAGAAAAAAGCAAAAATTGAAAATCTGGTTATACCCGATGATGTAATGCTTTATATAGCCAAAAAGATTCTTTCTAATATAAGAGAGCTTGAAGGTGCGTTAATAAGAATAGTAGCATACTCGTCCCTGACAAACAGAGAAATAAACGAGGACCTGGCAAGCGAAGCATTAAAGGACATAATATCAAATTCTAAGCCTAAATTTATAACTGCGGATTTAATAAAAGAAAAAGTCGGCGAATTTTTCAATGTAAAGGTTGAAGACTTTAATGCAAAAAAAAGAACTAGATCCATCGTCTACCCAAGGCAGATCGCGATGTATCTTTGCAGGGAAATGACGGACCTTTCCCTCCCAAAAATAGGTGAAGAATTTGGAAGAGACCATACAACCATAATGCATGCCTACGACAAAATATCTTCAGATATGAATATAGACCCTGAATTAAAAAACATAATAAATGATCTTAAAGGAAAAATTGAAAATACTTAATAAATGTTGACAAACTGCAAATAAGCTGTTGATAGCGAAAACCCTAAAAAAGGTTGTTGATAAAATGCCTTAATAAAGGTATTACTTTTCAACAATCTATCAACAATAGGAACCCAGTTTTTTAGCTGTTTGATAAGCTTTTTAACAAATCAACAGGCCCTATTACTATTACTAGTATTATTTATTATATTATTTAATAATAAGAGAAAATCGGAGGTTATCCACATGAGAATAATAACAAACAAATCAACCTTGTTGGAAAGCATAAATATTGTTCAAAAAGCAGTGCCTTCAAAAACAACTCTTCCCATATTAGAAGGCATCTTATTCCAAGCAAAAAACGGAAAGCTCACTTTAGTATCCACAGATCTTGAAATGGGCATAGAAACAACATCAAATGTGGATGTCATAGAACAAGGAAGCACTGTGGTCTCATCAAAAATAATAGGAGAAATTGTAAGAAAATTACCGGATTCAGATGTGGAGATCGAAACTAAGGATAATTTTGTTTACATAAAAAGTGAAAATTCTGAATTTAAAGTCCTATGCTTATCGAAGGAAGAATTTCCTGAGCTGCCCAATGTAAGCAGAGAAAAAGGACTCAATTTGACAAACTCTATGCTCAAAGAGATGATAAAGCAGACCATAGTAGCCGTTTCAAATGATGAAATAAGGCCAATATTGACGGGAGTTTTATTGGAAATAGCGGGAGATCAAGTGACAATGGTAGCTCTAGACGGCTTCAGAATGGCTGTCAAAGTAACAAGTGCCTTAAACGATGAAAATTTCAAGGCGGTTATACCCGGAAAAACCTTGATTGAAATAGGAAAAATACTTGATGACAGTGAGGAATCCGTCAGCATTTTCCTTTCCAAAAATCAAGTATTGTTTCAAATGAAAGATACCACTGTAATTTCAAGACTTCTTGAAGGAGAATTTATAAATTACAAGCAGCTGCTTCCTACTGAGTATAAGACTAAAATTGTACTCAACACTGAGCATCTGCTGGATGCCTGCGAGAGAGCAGCTCTATTCGCAAGGGAATCAAATAACAGTATTAAATTTGAAGTCTATGATGATATAATGAATATTAANNAAATCAAACAGTGATAATGGAGATGTTCATGAAGAGGTAAAAATATCAAAAAATGGAGAAGATATAGAGATTGCTTTTAATCCTAAATATCTGATAGATGCTTTAAGGGTAATAGGAAGAGATGAGATAACCATTGAATTTACAACCAGCGTCAGCCCCAGCATAATAAAACCCGCCAAGGATTCCGGATTTTTATACTTAATACTTCCGGTAAGAAGGAGATAAGCATCAACCACCCTATAAGGGTGGTTTTATAAAGGAAGTGAATTGAAGTGTTGGAAATAAAGATAGATACCGAATATATCAAGCTCGATCAGTTTTTGAAGTTTGCAGGCCTTGTAAATACAGGAGGAGAGGCCAAAAACATTATTATGGAAGGCAGAATAGCTGTAAACGGATCAGTTGAAAAAGCCAGAGGCAAAAAACTGAGGGCTGACGATATAATAGAATTTGAAGGGCATAAGTATAAGATAGTTTAACTGTCGGGGAGTGCTTTTATTGAATATTGAGAGCATATTTTTGCTTAATTTTAGAAACTGCNNATATAGAATTGGATCCCGGCATCAATATATTTTACGGTGAGAATGCCCAGGGAAAGACCAATGTGATTGAAGCTGTATATTTGCTTACCATGGGAAAATCTCACAGAACCAATAAATATAATGAGATGGTCAAATGGGATAAAAATGATTCCCGGATATGTATAAAATTTAATAAAGATGATTTTGATTACAACATAGATTTTATACTGAAAAGGAATCAAAAAAAACAGATAAAGGTCAACGGAGTAAGGCTAGATAAGCTGAGCGATATATTGGGAAAACTGAATACGGTTATATTTTCGCCTGATCATATGAAAATAATAAAGGAAGGGCCTTCGGAGAGAAGAAGGTTCATAGATTCTATATTGTCTCAGACAAAGCCTAAATATTATTATAATTTTACCCAATATTTAAAGGTTTTGGCTCAAAGAAATATGCTCTTATGCAACGAGAAAAATGATGGAATCATAGAAAAAACCTTGGATATTTGGGATCATCAGCTGATAGAATATGGCTGCAAGATCATAAAAGACAGGCAGATATTTGTTGAAAGCATAGATACTAAAGCATGGAGAATAAATAAGGAGCTCTCAGGAGGAAGAGAGGATTTTCATTTGAAGTATATGCCTTCCATAGGCTATGGAAAGCATGAAATAAGCGATATAAAAAATGCCTTCGAAAAAAGGCTGATGGAAGCCAGAGCTTCAGATATAAGGCGCAAGCTCACACATTACGGACCTCATCGGGATGAGCTGAATCTATTTATAAATGATAAAGAAGTAAGGAATTACGGCTCTCAAGGACAGCAAAGATCTGTTCTTCTATCTTTAAAGCTTTCTGAAATGGAATACATAAAAGATGAAACAGGATCAACGCCTGTTTTACTCCTCGATGATGTTTTCTCAGAATTGGATAAATTAAGACAGGGCTTTTTGATTTCCTTTATAAAAAATGTGCAGGTGATCATTACATGCACTGATTATGAAAATCTGTATTTAGGGGATAAATCCACATATAAGATTTTTAATGTAAGAACCGGAAAAGTATACAATAAATGATTAAAAGGTTATAATATTATTATTCGGGGATATTACGAAGGAGGATTTTTTTATGTTTATTCACCTTGGTGGGGATGTGGTAGTGCCTTTGAAAGATATAATTGCGATAATGGATATAGAATCGAGCAGCGTTTCTCAGAACACAAAAGAGTTTCTTCAAACGGCAGATGATGAAGATTTTATAATAAAAATCTCAAAAGATTCGCCAAAATCTTTTATACTTTCCGAAAGAGATAATAAGACGGTCATCTATTTATCTCCCATATCATCTGTTACTCTTTACAAAAGATCCGGATTTTTAAACGATGTTTCATTGAAGTAGATATATAGGGGGAGTTTTTATGGCGGAAAAAAAGCAAAATCAGCAATATGAAGCTGAACAGATACAAGTATTGGAAGGTCTTGAAGCAGTAAGAAAAAGACCGGGAATGTATATAGGCAGCACCGGTTCAAAGGGACTTCATCATCTTGTTTGGGAAGTGGTAGACAACAGCATAGATGAAGCTTTGGTCGGTGTTTGTAAAAATATTGAAGTAATAATCCATAAGGATAATTCAGTAACTAATATAGATGACGGAAGAGGTTTTCCCGTAGGAATGCATCCAAAGCTGAACAAGCCTGCAGTCGAGGTTGCTTTGACAGTGCTTCACGCGGGAAGCAAATTCGGAGGCGGCGGGTATAAAGTATCAGGCGGCTTGCATGGAGTAGGCGTGTCCGTTGTAAATGCTCTTTCGGAATATCTTGAAGTAGAAGTAAAAAGAGAAGGAAAAATATTTTATCAAAGATTTGAAAGAGGAAACCCTGTGACCGAATTAAAGGTCATAGGCGATTCAAAAGCCACAGGTACAAAGATAACCTTCAAGCCTGATGATCAGGTTTTTGATGAACTGGAATACAGCTTTGAAATATTGGAGCACAGGCTTAGAGAAATGGCGTTTTTGAATAAGGGAATCAAGATTACCCTCAGGGATGAAAGGACAGACACAGAAAAGGTTTATCAATATGAGGGTGGTATAGTTTCCTTTGTGCAATTCTTAAACAAAAATAAAGAGGTATTGCATTCTGAGCCCTTGTATATTGTCTCCAGCAAGGATGATATCATCGTTGAGGCATCGATTCAGTATAATGACAGCTACAATGAGAATATCTTCAGCTTTGCCAATAACATAAATACCATAGAAGGCGGTACACATGCTATAGGCTTCAGAAATGCAGTAACAAAAGCGATTAATGATTATGCCAGAAAGTATAAAATTATAAAGGACAATGACCCAAACCTTCAGGGAGAAGACGCAAGGGAAGGATTAACCGCCGTCTTAAGCATAAAGATTTCTGATCCCCAGTTTGAGGGCCAGACTAAAACAAAGCTTGGAAATCCTGAAGTGAGAGCCATAGTTGATAGTATCATATTCGAAGGACTGGAAGCCTTTCTGGAGGAAAATCCTTCTACGGCAAAGACTATCATAGAAAAGGCGGTCACTGCATCCAGGGCAAGAGAAGCCGCCAGAAAAGCCAGGGAGCTGACAAGGAGAAAGTCGGCTCTGGAGAGCACTACTTTGCCCGGAAAGCTTGCAGATTGCTCAGAGAAGGATCCTTCATTATGCGAAATATACATTGTCGAGGGAGATTCAGCGGGCGGTTCTGCAAAGCAGGGCAGGGACAGAAGATTTCAGGCCATACTGCCTCTTAGAGGTAAGATACTCAATGTTGAAAAGGCCAGATTGGATAAGATTTTATCAAGTGAAATGATAAGAGCCATGATCACAGCCTTTGGTGCAGGAATAAGTGATGATTTCAATATAGAAAAAATGAGATACGGAAGAATAATCCTTATGACGGATGCTGATGTGGATGGTGCTCACATAAGAACATTGCTGCTCACCTTCTTCTATAGGTATATGAGGCCTTTGGTTGAAGCAGGAAATGTTTATATAGCTCAGCCTCCCCTTTATAGAGTCAGAAAGTCAGGCAAAGGAAAAGCGAAGGACCATTATGCCTACGATGATAAGGAATTGGAAAGAATTCTTAANNAATATAAGCATACAAAGATATAAGGGCCTTGGTGAGATGGACCCTACACAGCTTTGGGATACTACCATGAACCCTGAAACCAGGACAATGCTGCAGGTATCCTTGGAGGATGCGGTAGCTGCAGATGAGATATTTACTATTCTTATGGGCGATAAGGTAGAACCAAGGAAAGAGTTTATAGAACAAAATGCAAAGTATGTCAGAAATTTAGATATATGACGGGGGTGCGNNTTTTGACAGTTTTGATGTTGCCAAGGCTGCAATAAACTTGGCTATATCATCCAGAGCCTCAGAAGAATCAATGATAAAGGATCTGAAAAATAAGAACATACTTGCTGCGGCAGTGGATATTGGGGGAGATTTCAATTCTTCAATACCTAAAATAATTGAAAGAGCTGTTGTAGCTTCTAAAAGGAGCGGCATAACAAAGGATTGCCATGTTCATGACGGCGCCGTTNNATGCAGATAGCCATGAAAGCCAATGGATATAATATAGGAGGAAAAATAGGCATAGCCAGATCCGGTGAACATCTGAGCATATGTATATTCATGAGCATGGGTGTGCTGCATCTCAACGACGTTGTTATTGGTCTGGCACATCGGGCCGTGCCGGATTTTAAATAATATTGGAATATTTAAAATATTCCAATATTATTTTTTTATTGACATTTCGCTTTTTATCTAATACAATCTTATTTATATTTATTAAAATTGTAGTTTGGTAGAATGGTAGTTTACAGCGTGATATTGCAGAAAAGGACTGGCCTATCATGGTCAGCTTTTTATTATCCACAGGAAGTATAAATATGTTATATTATGACTTGCCTGATGGATATGAAGAAAGACTAAATATATAATTGGAGGATGGTAGTATGGTAGTAAAACAAAAATCATCAATTCTTTTTGTGGTTCTCTTATTGATCATTTCATTATTTTCCGGATGCAGCAATGCAGAAGCACCGGCAAATAATCAAAATCCCGAAACCACAGATCAGACAAACAAAACCAAAGAAATAGGAATAACGCAAATAGTCGAACATCCGGCTTTGGATTCTGCGCGCCTTGGCTTTATTGATGCATTAGCTTCAAAAGGCTTAAAAGATGGTGAGAACCTCAAGGTAGATTTCCAGAATGCCCAGGGTGATATTCCTACAGCTCAGACTATCGCACAAAATTTTGCAAGCAGCAAAAAAGATATGATATTTGCAATAGCAACTCCTACAGCCCAGGCGGCTTATAATGCTACAAAGGATATACCAATACTCATAACTGCTGTTACAGATCCTGTAGATGCAGGTCTTGCAAAATCTCTGGAAAGGTCAGAAACAAATGTCACAGGTACAAGCGATGCTGCGCCTATGGGCAAGCAATTTGAGCTTCTTAAAAAGCTTATACCAAACGCTAAAAATGTAGGTATTTTATATAATACCAGTGAAAGAAATTCAGAAATACAGGTTCAAATGGCAAAGAAAATAGCCGGTGAATACGGCTTGGAAATAATAGCAAGTGGAATTACCAGCACCAATGAAGTGCCTCAGGCTGTTGACTCGCTGAAGGGCAAGATAGACGTGCTATATGTGCCTACAGATAATATGGTGGCTTCATCCATGGCTATAATATCCCAAAAATGCACTGAGAATAATATACCTGTAATAGGTTCGGAAAGAGCCCATGTGGAAGGCGGGGCTCTTGCCACAGAGGGAATAGATTACTACAAGCTAGGCTTCCAGACGGGGCTTATGGCTTTTGAAGTATTGAACGGCGCTAAGACTGAAGATATGCCGATAGAGACTCTATATGAAAAAGACACAGCTCTTACAATAAACTATGATGCTGCAAAGAAATTAAATATTTCCATACCTCAGGAAATAATAGACAAGGCTGAAATCATAAAAGGCGGTGCAGCCAATTGAACAATTTCTGGATAGGGGTATTGGAGCAGGGACTTTTATTTTCTATCATGTCCTTTGGGGTTTATATAACTTATAAAATTTTGGATTTTCCCGATCTGTCCGTTGAAGGCACCTTCCCGCTGGGTGCCTCTGTCACGGCGTTGCTTTTGGTGAAAGGCGCCGATCCCATTCTGGCCTGTATGCTTTCAATGTGTGCAGGCATGGCTGCGGGATTTGTTACAGGAGTGCTGAATGTTAAGTTTAAGATAACAAATCTGCTCTCGGGCATATTGGTGATGATAGGCTTATATTCCATAAATCTGAGGATCATGGGAAAGGCTAATACTCCTTTTTTCAATGCAAAGACTATTTTCTCGGGAGAAATTCCTCCCGTATTTGTGATAATGATATTGGCATTGATCGTAAAGCTGTTTCTTGATTTGATGTTCAAGACGAAGTTTGGTTTTATATTGAAGGCTACCGGTGATAATCATAATATGGTCACATCATTAGGCGTAGATATAGGAGTTATCAAAATAATGGGCATCATGCTTTCAAACGGATTGGTGGCTCTGGCAGGCTATGTCATGGCTCAGTACCAGAGATTTTCCGATGTAGGAATGGGGAGCGGAATAATAGTTATGGGCCTGGCTTCTATCATAATGGGAGAAACCTTATTAAAAGCTTTCCCTATAATATTTGGGACAGCCTGCGCTCTTTTCGGATCACTGCTTTACAAGGGCAGTATAGCCATAGCCTTGAAGGCCGGCTTGCCTCCCACGGATTTAAAGCTTATAACCTCTGTTCGAGTAATAGCTGCCCTGGCGGTTTATAACAGCGGTTTGAAGGTCAAGTTTGGGAGAAATCTACTTTCTGGGGGTGTAAAAGCTGTTACTGATACAAAATCTGCATAAAACCTTTAATAGGGATACAGTCAATGAAAATAAGCTTTTTCAAGGGCTATCCCTGGAAATCAAAGATGGAGACTTTATAACCATCATAGGCAGCAATGGAGCAGGAAAATCCACTTTATTAAACATCATCTCAGGAGGCATACAAAGCGATGAAGGCTCGATCCTGCTCAATAAAAGAGAGATATCCAAAACCCCTGAATATAAAATCAGCAGGCTGATAGGCAGAGTGTTTCAGGATCCTAAAATGGGAACTTCGCCTTCTATGACTGTGCTGGAGAATATGTCTATGGCATGGAATAAAAATAATAGGTACGGATTTTCATGGGGTATTGAAAAAAATAGAATATCGGACATCAAAGATTCCCTCTCAAAATTGTCCTTAGGATTGGAGGATAAGCTTGATGTAAAGGTAGGGCTCCTATCCGGGGGGCAAAGGCAGGCTATGGCCCTTCTGATGGCAGCCATATCAAATCCTTGCCTTTTGCTGCTGGATGAGCATATGGCCGCTTTGGATCCCAAAACCTCTGAGATTATTGCAGGGCTTACAGATAAAATAGTGAAGGAATGCAAAATAACCACACTTATGGTCACCCATAATCTCAAGCAGGCCATAGGTATGGGAAACAGGCTTATAATGATGCACAGAGGTAAAATTATTTTGGATATAAGAGATAAAGATAAAGAGTCCCTCACTGCAGAAAAGCTTTTAGCTTTATTCAGCCAAAAGGAATCGTCAGATATCATCAGCGATCGTTTGATGCTGGCATAAAAAAATAGTTGACATAGTTAAGAGGGCGTATTATACTATTATGTAAATGAATATTTATTCTATCAAGAGAGGTGGAGGGACTGGCCCGATGAAGCCCGACAACCGGCATTCTCATTCGAATGCATCGGTGTCAATTCCAGCAGCGTAAAGCTGAGAGATAAGAGAGGTGTGATCCCTCTTTTATCATTGAGGGATTTTTTATTTGTTTCTAACACCGGAGGGGGTACTAAAATGATCGATATAAAAGGCCTTTATAAAACATATACAGGCAAGGAAGGAAATACGGAAGCTCTGAAAAACATTAATCTCAGGATTGAGAAGGGTGATATTTTCGGCATAATAGGCTTAAGCGGAGCAGGAAAATCAACCCTCATCAGATGCATAAACAGGCTTGAAGAGCCTACGAAAGGCAGCATTTTCATTGAGAATAAGGATATCGTTAAGCTGAATGACGGCGAGCTTAGGGATATGAGAAGAAATATAGGAATGATATTTCAGCATTTTAATCTTTTGAGCAGGAAGAATTGCAGAGAAAATATAGCCTTTCCGTTAAAAATAATGAAATATGATAAACGAGAAATGGAGAAACGGGTAGATGAGCTATTGGATATTGTAGATCTAAAGGATAAAAAGCTCTCNNCTCTCTTATCCCAGCCAGCTCAGCGGGGGACAAAAGCAAAGGGTAGCAATAGCCAGAGCTTTGGCTACCAACCCTAAAATACTTCTTTGCGATGAAGCTACTTCTGCTTTGGACCCAAATACCACATCTTCCATACTCAAGCTGCTGAAGAGCATAAATGAGACGCTGGGAATAACAAT
>DPSW01000247.1 GCA_003527145.1 Clostridiaceae bacterium
GGGAGCGGAGATCGAAACCCACGAGAAGCATGGCTGCAGTTCCCACTCGTTATGCTTTTTCCCCACATTGAAGCACATCACGGACTTTTCGGATGAAATGAGCAAGCATATCAAGAATATCAGGTCTTTCAGCCTGATGAGCCGGTTGACGGGTCAGGAGCTATTCGATATCGTCGATGAGTTCGGGGGCGTATACATACCGGCCCATGCCTTTACTCCGCACAAAAGCTTCTACGGCAACTGCTGCAAGTCATTGCATGAAATATTTGACGACAGATCCTTTGGAAGGATACCGGCGGTAGAATTGGGCTTGAGTGCAGATTCGATGATGGCAAGCCAGCTCAGCGAATTGGATGGCAAGACCTTTATCAGCAACTCTGATGCTCACTCATTGCCCAAGATGGGAAGAGAGTACAATATATTTGAGATGGAGGATGCGAGCTATACAGAAGTTTTAAAGTCTATCTGGAATAAAGACGGAAGAAGGATCGTTGCTAATTACGGGCTGAATCCCAAACTGGGCAAATATCATCGCAGCTATTGCGAGATATGCGATAGGGTCATTGAGGGAGAGCCTCCGGTATTAAAGTGCCCTGTATCGGATAAGCACAGAGTGGTGGTAGGGGTCCGAGATAGGCTGGAGGTCATCAAAGACAGGGATGAGCCCGATATGACCGGAAGGCCGACCTACAATTACCAGATACCTCTTGAGTTTCTACCCAAGGTAGGGCCCAAAACCATAGAAAAGCTGATAGATCATTTCGGCAGCGAGATGAAGGTCGTTCATGAGGCGAGCTTCGAGGAGCTCGCAAAGGTCGTCAAGGAAGATATGGCCAGGAATATAGTTTTAGCCAGAGAGGGAAAACTGGACATCGGTGTAGGCGGCGGCGGAGTATACGGCAGGATAGAGGCGTAGCTTCAACGTACGGCAGCGATACAACTTCATATCGTTGATTATCATGGAGGATGTATATGAGAGAAGAGTATATCAATTTTAACGAGAAGAGGATGTATATTTTTAGCGAGCTTGTCAGGCGATATTGGAATGGAGGATTAAAAAGCGCAGAGGATTTAGATGACCTGGTCAGGGATATTATGGATAAATATGGTTTTGGTGATGCGGAAATACCCTTTATTAAGGACCATATAAGGTTGGCAATGGGATNNAATGCCGGAGAGATCAGCCATCCCATTGTTGCGAAGCTTGACGGGCCTTGTGAGCATTGCGAAGAACCAAATTGCGAATGCAGCGATATATGCAGGTACGAAACCTCAATATATAGAAGAAAAGGCCCCGTCATTGTGAATGACAAGTGTCTGAATTGCGGCCATTGCGTTTCCTCCTGTGATTTTGGAGCAATAGCCGACAAGATAGAGTTCATGCCGATCATCGATTTGCTGAAGGATAGCAAAGTGCCTGTCTATGCTGCTGCAGCACCTGCTATAGCCGGACAGTTCGGGGATGATGTCAGTATGGGTCAGCTCAGGACCGCCTTTAAGCTGCTGGGCTTTAAGGATATGATTGAGGTTGCGCTGTTTGCCGATATTTTAACCATAAAAGAAGCCTTTGAGTTTGATAATCTGGTAAAAAGCGAAGAAGATTTCTTTTTGACAAGCTGCTGCTGTCCGGTGTGGTTCAATATGATAAAGAAAAATTATCCCGGCATTCTCGAGCATATGTCTCCCTCTGTATCGCCCATGATCGCCTCGGGTAGGATACTAAAAAAGCTCTATGAGGATGCCAGGGTGGTTTTTATTGCTCCCTGCATAGCGAAAAAGGCAGAGGCAATAGAGCAGGATCTCAAAGGGGCCATAGATTATGTATTGAATTTCAGAGAGCTAAAGGAGATATTCAATGCTCTTAATATCAACCTGAGCGAGCTTGAGCCGGATTATAAGGATCAGGCCTCCTTTGGGGGAAGGATATATGCGAGGACAGGAGGGGTAAGCTTTTCAGTCAAAACGGTTGTTAACAGGCTGGAGCCAAGGAGGGTCATCATGCTTAGAGCTAAAAAGGCAGACGGTGTCAAAAACTGCAAGGAGATATTGGACGATCTCTATCACGGGAAAAAAGTGGATGCCAACTTTATTGAGGGGATGGGATGCCCAGGAGGATGTGTAGGAGGGCCGAGGACAAACATTGATGTATATAAGGCTGCGATGAAGGTCAATGAATTTGGTGAGGATTCTTTGATAATGACACCCTTTGATAATTTGAATGTCATGAAAATATTAAAGCATTTAGGTATCAATTCCATTGAGGAAATAATTAATAATGAAGAAATAAAAAAAATATTATCCAGATGATAATTTGCAGGCGATAATAGTGTATAATATTAACAGTATTTCTGTTTGGGATGAATGATGAGAAGCAAAGGTGATAAGATGTATAATGCATTGTATAAAGAATTGTTGGATAAAGTAAATGGCGGAAGCAAATGTGCTGTATTAACATTTCTTAGCATGCTTGACGGAAAAAATGGTTCTATCGAAGAAAAAATACTCCT
>DPSW01000451.1:0-3454 GCA_003527145.1 Clostridiaceae bacterium
CAAAGTCTATGCTGCCTCTTATCCTTCTTTTCTTCCGAAGTATGTTCATGAGCTGTTCCATAGCTTTGAAGGCATCGATAAATTCCTTATATCTTTCCTTTAGCTCCTCATCCTCATCCTCGAGAATCTTATTAACATCTTTATAGGTCATTCTCTCTGAGGTTCTGATAACGCTTTCATATATATCATATTTGACTACATTTCCCTTGTTGTCTATTTCCATGTCACAGCTCAAAGTCAACCTGTCAACTTTGGGATTTAAGCTGCATATTCCGTTTGAAAGCTTTTTAGGAAGCATAGGTATGACTCGATCTACCAGGTAAACGCTGGTGCCGCGTTTCAAAGCTTCATTATCCAATGAGCTGCCTTCGAATACATATTGACTGACATCCGCTATATGGACTCCTAAGAAATAGTTGCCGTTAGGCAGCACTTCCAGCGATACTGCATCATCCAGATCCTTGGCATCTTCTCCGTCAATGGTCGCGATCTTTCTGTTCCTCAGATCTTTCCTGTTGCTTAAAGCCTCACTCCTTACTTCATCTGGAATCCGGCTGGCTTGGGCTTCTACATCCGCCGGAAATTCTTCAGGCAAATTATGACCGCGAATAATGGATAATATGTCTGTGCCCGCATCGTCTCTATGTCCCAATATCTCAACTATCTTTCCTTCGGGATTCCTTCTGCCCTCGGGCCAGCGGGTTATTTGAACCACTACTTTATAACCGTCTTTCGCTCCTTCAAAGTCTTCCTTTGATATGAATATATCCTGGTGTATCCTTGCATCATCAGGAACCACAAAGCCGAACCTTTTGTTGCTCTCAAAAGTCCCGACTATTTGCTCATTTGCTCTTTTTAATATCCGTATTATCTCGCCTTCGCTTTTTATGGTTCCAATGCTTCCCTTAGTTATCCTGGCTATTACTCTATCATTGTGCATCGCTCCGTTAAGGTTTTCCACAGGGATATAAAGATCCCTTATATCAGAATTATCAGGTATTAAAAACCCGAAGCCTTTCTGACTGCCCTGAAGCCTTCCCACAATAAGGTTCATTCTCTCGGGCAAGCCATATCTTTTTTTTCTCGTTTTAATAATATATCCATCAGACTCCATATATTTTAAAATCTCTTCCAGTTCACTCGATGCTTCCTCATCAATTTTCAAAGCCCCTGCTAATTCAGAAATAAGCATGGGATTATAGGCTTCCTCTCTCATATATTCCAATATTCTATCTAAAAGCTCCATAATTCTCCTCCTATCATTATTGAAATTATATATAGAATAATATTCCCACAATCAATTTTTAAAAAACATTTTCAAAATTTCGGCATAAGTAAAAATGCAATATACATATAGTATACTGCCTTTTCTTCATTTATTTATTCAATCTTATTATATCATCTACGCTGAGTCCAGCCTGGATAATTCCTTTTTTATCTTTGCGCGCTATACCAACATATTTAAAATATTTGCTATCTATATTTCTAATCTTAAAGTTTTGTACAACTTCCAAAGATGGGTCCTTAAGTATCTTTCTGAATTCACCGGCTTGCGTAGTGACATCATCGGAGAATCTAAAGCCGATATTGCTGTTTTGATTGCAATATCTTACCACCCCATCTTCATCTGTCACTGCCAAAGCAGTTATTCCTGTTTTTTGAATATATTCGCTGAGGATATTATTATTAGGCTCTGATTCTTTTAGCTTATCAGCCAATTCACGACAGCAGGCGATAAGCTTTTTCCCCAATATGTCTTCAAACTTGTTCATAAATATCCTGGAGTTATTTGCAACCACTCTCAAATCATTGCAAATGGTCATGTTATTATGCTCCAACTCATTCTGCTCATTGATATCGTTTTCTATGGAGCTCACAGATTCAATGAATTCTCCGAAAAACTCGGATAAACTTTCATTGGCGGAAGCAATCTGCTGGGTAGCAGAGGCCTGTTCATTGATTTTTCCGGAAAAATCAATGAATACCGACATTATGTGTGATATAAAGCTATCTATTTCATTCATATAATTTTTAATGTAGTTTGCAGAGTCCTTGCTCTTAGAACTCATTTCCGATAGCTTATCTATGCTTCCCATGGTAGTGTTTGCCTTAGATTTGATTTCATCCATCTGCTCCTTAATATTTTTAGCAGAGTTGGAGCTTTCTTCCGCAAGCCTTCTTACCTCATTTGCTACAACAGCAAAACCCCTTCCGTTTTCCCCTGCCCTTGCTGCCTCAATAGATGCATTTAAGGCCAGCAAATTAATGCTTCCTGACAGGTCTTCAACAAAATGAGCCATTGCCTGGGCTTTATCCGTAACCCTGGCCAATTCCTCCACTTCTCCGATAAGGCTGCTCATAGCTTCGCTCATAACTCCCAATATTTTCAATGATTCCTCTGTATTGGTCTTGCCATCGATAACCGATTTCTCCATATTTTTTAGGTCTGCAAGAGTGCTTTCAGAGGCAGACGCCATGTCCGACTCGCTGGCAGATATCTGCTGAGATGCGCCGGCAGCTTCCAGAAGCTTTTCGTATACGCTCTTAGCTTTTGCATTTAAGTCCCCTATTCTTTGTCTGATCGATGTCATCCTTTCTTCTGACCTGCTGCAGGAGGTGGAAATTCTGGATACATCGTTTTCTATATAAAGCAATGCTTTTAATATATTGCTAATCCAATCCAAAAGCATGGATGTGATATTATTATATACTTCTCGTATCCTGCCTTTATTTTTTATCTTATACGAGTAGTTGCCATCTAATATTTCCTGCAAGGCATTGGTGCATTCATCAGTATTCTTGGATTTTCCTCCGAATTTGTAGATGGCTAATAAAAGAATTGCTATAGCTTCTAGAATAATTACAATAATGTATAAGTTCAAAACGACACCTCCAAAAATAATTAAATAGACAACATTATTAATGTTTCTACATAATTTTGCTAATTCCTCCATAAATACTATACAAAAATGTATTTATTTCCATGGTGCTAAAATATTATAATTTACTAGATATTGTGTCCTAGTTTTTATGGTGCCGTTCTCTATCCCTTTAAAAGGCCTTAATATATAGATATATATAAACAGCAAGGTTTAAGACTGACAAAACAGGTATGCCAATTTGAAACTTGCGTTTGTTAGTCTTATGGCGGAAGGTTCTCATCCCCAACAACATACCCAAAGCGCCGCCTAAAAAAGCTATGGCAAATAAATTTTTTTCGCTTACTCGCCATTTATCTCGCCTAGACTTGCTTTTATCGAATCCCATGATACTATAGCCTATTATATTAATTATTAAAAAGTACAAAAAAATAGCTTTAATAACCATAATTTACCTCGTATAATATTATTAAAGGAGATGCCGGATGGCATCTCCTCTTTACTTACAGGAATAATGGTGCAAACACCAAAGCAACTATTGTCATAAGCTTTATCAATATATTCATTGATGGACC
>DPSW01000451.1:3500-10848 GCA_003527145.1 Clostridiaceae bacterium
TGTTCGCCGGATTCTATATATTTCTTTGCATTATCCCAAGCTCCGCCGGCATTTGACATCATGATGGCCAAAAGTACTCCCGTAACCAAAGCTCCGGCTAGAAGTCCTCCTAAAGCGCCTTTGCCTAAGACAACACCTGTAGCAATAGGAGCAACAACAGCTAAAAGGCCCGGAATCAACATTTCTTTCAAAGCTGCTGATGCCGATATATCAACACATTTAGCTTATTCAGGCTTTCCTGTTCCTTCCATGATTCCCGGTATGGTTCTGAACTGTCTTCTAACTTCTTCTATCATTGAGTAAGCGGCTTTACCGACAGCTTCCATTGTTAAAGCACCAAAGAGGAAAGGAAGCATGCCGCCAATGAATAAGCCTACCATAACATACGGATCAATAATATCTATTTTTTCTAATTGAACTGCCTGTGAATAGGATGCAAACAAGGCCAATGCCGTCAATGCGGCAGAGCCGATTGCAAATCCTTTTCCTATAGCTGCTGTTGTATTGCCAACTGAATCAAGTTTATCTGTTACAGCTCTTACTGATTTCGGCAGTTCTGCCATCTCTGCTATACCGCCTGCATTATCAGCTATAGGACCATATGCATCAACTGCCACTGTCATACCTGTAGTTGAAAGCATGCCTACTGCTGCAAGAGCAATACCATATAGATTATCAAACCTGTATGCAACTATAACTGCAGCGGCGATGAAGAGTATTGGAGCAACTGTTGACATCATTCCAACGCCAAGTCCGCTGATTATTGTTGTAGCAGGTCCTGTTTCAGATTGCTGTGCTATTCTCTTAACAAACTTATAATCTCCGGATGTATATACTTCTGTTAAGAATCCGATAATTGCACCGGCTACTACACCGGAAGCTACTGCTGCGAAAGCGCCTAAGCCTCCAAACAGGGATTTGCTCAAGAAAAATGCTGCAATTAATACGATAACTGAGCTTGCATAAGTACCATTCTTTAACGCGCTTTGAGGGTTAGAGTTTTCACCTGTTCTAACGAACATGCTTCCAATAATAGAAGCAATGATGCCCACTGCTGAAAGCAGCATGGGATATAAAACACCTTCTGCCTTTCCTGCATAGAAGACTGCTCCCAGTGTAATAGCTGATATGATTGAACCAACATAGGATTCAAACAGGTCAGCACCCATACCTGCAACGTCACCAACGTTGTCACCAACGTTATCCGCTATAACAGCAGGATTCCTCGGATCATCTTCCGGTATTCCTGCTTCTACCTTACCAACTAAGTCTGCGCCAACGTCTGCTGCCTTTGTATATATACCTCCGCCTACACGAGCAAATAAAGCTATAGAACTTGCGCCAAGGCCAAATCCCGTTACTATGTTAACGTCTTTGAATATCATGTATAACGAGCCGACTCCTAGTATACCCAAGCCTACAACGCACATTCCCATTACGGCTCCGCCCCTGNNTTTGACCATGCTGAGCAGCATTTGCTGTTCTGGCGTTGGCTTGAGTTGCCACCTGCATTCCGAAATAACCGGCTAAAATTGAGAAAAGTGCACCTACCACAAAGCAAATTGCTGTAAGCCAGCTTTTTAATAATATACCGATTATTGCTGCCAAAACTACTATAAAGATTGCAAGAACCTTGTATTCCCTAAAAAGGAATGCCATAGCACCCTCATGGATGTAACCCATGATCTCTTTCATCCTGTCATTGCCGGATCTTTTTTCATTATTCCAGCGGCTAAAATCCAAGCAAATGCTAATGCCAGTACTCCTGATATAGGAGCCAATAACATTAAATCCATTTTCCCTTAACCTCCTCTTGTCTGTCTGTAATAAAATTTTCCCTCAATTAATGAATAAATTTTACTCTATACGTAAATTGACCTGACTATCAGCCAGTCAAATTATCAGTATATTCTAAATTTTGCTATATCATTTAACGATAACCAAAACCACTGATAAAACCATAAACAATACAGCGGAAACAGTAGTAACTTTAGCAAATAAAGCTTCATATCCCTTGCTTTTTTGTTTCCCAAAAAGCTGCTCAGCACCACCGGCTATAGATCCTGATAATCCGGCACTCTTGCCTGGTTGTAGCAATACGCTGATTATGAGCGTTAAACAAACTAAAAACTGTATGATTACTAAGAATGTTCTCATCGTTGCACCTCCAATCATATGGGTTTAACAAAGACAATTTTAACATAAAGGATTGTAAAATACAATAACAGGGGGGCAATTCTACCCCCTATTATTAATATTTTTTGGACAAATTATTCATTAAAGATTAAAGAATGCATCTTTTCCTGCATATTTTGCCATGGTGTCCAATCCTTCTTCAATCCTAAGCAGCTGATTATATTTTGCAACTCTATCAATCCTGGAAGGTGCTCCTGTTTTTATTTGGCCTGCATTCACAGCTACAACCAGGTCTGCTATGGTCACATCCTCCGTCTCGCCGGATCGATGAGATACGACAGCGGAATACCCTGCCCTGTTTGCCATTTGGATTGCATCTAATGTCTCTGTTAATGTACCTATCTGATTAAGCTTAATAAGTATTGAATTTGCCACTCCTATTTTTATACCCTTGGCAAGCCTTTCAGTATTGGTTACAAATAAATCGTCTCCTACGATTTGAATTTTGCTTCCAAGCTTATCGGTCATGAGTTTCCAGCCATCCCAATCCTCTTCAGATAATCCATCTTCAATAGATATGATAGGATATCTGCTAACCAGATCTTCATAGTATTCTACCATTTCAGCAGAGGTTTTTACAACACCTTCTCCTTCGAGATGGTAATTACCGTCTTCTTTATACATTTCCGTTGCTGCAGAGTCCAGTGCAATAAATACATCTTCTCCTGGCTTATATCCGGACTTATTAACGGCTTCAACAATGACCTGCAATGCTTCTTCATTTGAAGTCAGGTTTGGTGCAAAGCCTCCTTCATCACCTACAGATGTATTATAGCCCTTTGCTTTAAGAACTCCTCTAAGGCTATGGAATATTTCCGCACACATTCTCAGCGCCTCCCTGAAGCTCTTTGCACCTACTGGCATTATCATGAATTCCTGGATGTCTACATTATTGTCTGCATGCTTGCCTCCGTTTAGTATGTTCATCATAGGCACCGGCAGCGTTTTTGCATTTGTTCCCCCTATGTATTGATATAGCGGCATCCCTGCTTCTTCAGCCGCAGCGTGGGCAGCTGCCAAAGAGACGCCAAGAATAGCATTGGCCCCCAGCTTCCCCTTATTAGGAGTCCCGTCAAGCTGTATAAGAAAATTGTCCAGCTCCACCTGATTCAGGGCTTCCATTCCCATTATTTCCGGAGCAATAATATCATTGACATTGCTTACGGCGTTTAAAACCCCCTTGCCTAAATATCTGCTCTTATCTCCGTCTCTCAGCTCCACCGCCTCAAAAGCACCCGTAGACGCACCGGAAGGAACAGCAGCTCGGCCAAAGGCTCCGCTTTCTAATTCTACCTCAACCTCTATAGTAGGATTTCCTCTTGAATCCAATATTTCTCTTGCATATATGTCAATAATAGCTGACAAATGAAACACCCTCTCTTTTTAATACTATCTTTAGCAATTCTGTTTTGTTGACTGATAACGATTGCAGAGCTTCGAAGCTAAGAGTTTGTAAGCTTGCATAGGGTTGCGTCAAAACTAACAAACTCTAAGTTCCTTCACAATGCACTCTTATATCAGTCAGCAGAACAGATTAAAACATAGTTTATTCAGTAATATCATAATTTGCGATTTCCGAGAATTCGACCGCTTTTAAGCTTGCTCCGCCTACCAATGCCCCGTCTATTTCTTCCATATCCATGAGTTCTTTTATGTTGGCCGGTTTTACGCTGCCCCCATAGAGTATCCTTGTTTTATCTCCCACTTCTCTGCCGAACTTTTCAGCCAGCAGCTTCCTTATGTAACCAATAACTTCATTGGCATCTTCTTTAGTTGCAGTTTTGCCAGTACCAATAGCCCAGACGGGCTCATAAGCTATTACAAGTTTTCCCATCTTTTCTTTTTCTAAACCTGCCAGGCTTCCATATACCTGACTTCTGATGATTTCAAATGTTATGTTGCTCTCTCTTTCTTCCAGAGTCTCGCCGACGCATACAATCGGATTCATATCATGCTTTAAAGCCGCCTTCACCTTTTTATTGATCAGGTCATCCTTCTCTCCGAAAATATGTCTTCTTTCAGAATGCCCTAATATAACATAAGTCACCCCGACTTCTTTTAAAAATAAAGNNTAAAAGCACCCATATCCTCATAATGCATGTTTTGAGCGCCTAAAACCACATCATGACCTTTTAATAGCTCAGCTGCTCTTGAAAGGCAAACAAAGCTAGGACATATAATCACTTCCCTATCTCTTTTTTCGATCAGACCAAGCAGATGTGTAACTAGCTTTTCTCCTTCTTCCATTGTATTATTCATCTTCCAATTACCTGCTATTATAGGCTTTCTTCTTATCACAATACAATCACTCCANNTAGCACAATCTTATTATAATAAATTTAAAGCATCCCATCAACAATATAATAAAAAAGCAAAATAAAATTCCTTCGCTTATATACTTTGAGGTAACATGAACGAAGGAATATATGATATTTATTTTATGCTATATTAAAGTTTGCTTCTTCTCAAACTTTGCAATCACTTTGCCTTTTTTAATTATATATGGTCTTGCAGCTCTGAGTCTCAATGCTTCTTGCACATTATTAGCATCGATGATATTTAAGTCTGCAACATTTCCCACTTCTATTCCATATTTTTCGTCCGGCGCAAAAATTTTGGCCGAGTTTTTGGTCAACATATCAAATACTATTCTTGCAGTTTTGGGAGTATTATATTGAGCAGTATAAGCACATATCAAGCCGTAATCTAAGGGGTCGCCGGTTCCGTATAGATGGAAACCATCGCAGATTGTATCCTGAGCTGTTGCTACATTAATGCCCATTTCAACCATTTCTCTGATCCTTGTTACGCCTCTTGTTCTTGGCTCATTGTCAACACCCATAATAGCTAATGTTTGTGTATTGGTACATACGTTAAACTTAGCAATTTTTAAAATTTCCATTACTTTGGCAGCATGAGATTGATTTTGATATGCTATGGAAGTGCAATGACCTCCGGTCACTTTCCCTTGCATACCTTCTTCCATGGATTTTACTGCCGTGTATTCCATTGACCTGTCAAACATATCCTTTGACTGATCCATATGCATATCAATAAGAGCATTATACTTCTTGGCTATTTCAAATACCAGATCCACATGCTTCTTGGCATATGAATCCAACCATTCTGCAGCAGGCATCCCTCCGACAACATCGGCACCGTTTTCCATTGCCTCCCACATAAGTCTTTCCGTTCCTTCATTATTGAATATGCCTTCCTGAGGAAAAGCAACTATTTGTATATCACAAATATCCTTGCATTCCTCTTTTGCTGCCACAACACCCTTTAATCCCACCAAGTTTGCCATATTATCGATGTCTACATTTGTCCTTATCTTTGTGCAGCCATATGCAACACATTCTTTTATAGCTCTCACAGCCCTATTTTTGACATCCTCTACTACATACTTTCTTTTTCTGTCATGCATGATTTTTATTGATTCCTCTAAGGTTTCTTCTACGCTTTCTCTTCCCGAAACAGACGTATATACCTTGTCAAGATGCATGTGAGTATTGATAAATGTAGGAGCTGCCAGCATACCCTTGGCATCGATCACCTGACAGTTGGAATGTTTGCTTTCATCAATTTTATCGGATATCTCTTCATATCTTCCTTCATCGTTTATGAGTATATCCATACTCCCATCTTTGTCCAGTATTCTTGCATTTTTAATTAAAATCATATCTACGCCTCCTTGTTTAATAAATTTCAGCCGAAATTGCAACTCATTGTATCAATATTCTACAATTTACTACAATAACCTTTGTGCAATGACTACAAATTATACTTCATTTTCCTTATCTAAATTATAATTTATTATGAATAATTATTCGAAAATATCGAAATTTGAAAAAATGAGAAAAGCCTAATAACTCATTAACGAGTATATTAGACTTCTCTAAGTTACTTATTTATCATTTATTACATCTATGCCCGGTAAAACCTTACCTTCGAGAAATTCTAAGGATGCACCGCCGCCCGTAGAAATATGGGTCATCTTATCTGCAAAACCCAGCTGCTCTACGGCAGCAGCCGAGTCCCCACCGCCAATTATAGTCGCACCTTTGACCTTTGACATAGCTTCTGCAACTGCGTNNGGCATTTCAAATACACCCATAGGTCCATTCCATACAACTGTCTTTGCATTTCCTATTGTTTCACTGAACATTTTCCTGGTATTTTCCCCTATATCCAAGCCCATATAATCCTTGGGAATTGAAGAAGCCTCTACAGTTTTGCATTCTGCGTCTGCTTTGAACTCAGAAGCAGCTACAATATCTATGGGGAGCAAAAGCTTAATGCCTTTATCTTTCGCTTTCTTTAATAATTCTCCNNTTAAGGATTTGCCGACTTCAAAGCCCTTTGCCTTCAAAAATGTGAAAGCCATTCCCCCTCCGATAAGCAAAGCATCAACCTTATAGATCAGGTTTTCTATTACTCCAATCTTATCCGATACCTTGGCACCGCCAAGTATGGCAATAAAAGGCCTCTCAGGGTTTGACAGGGCCTTGCCCATACATTCCAGCTCTTTTTTGATCAGGAATCCTACAGCAGAAGGCAGATAGTCTGCAATGCCGGCTGTAGAAGCATGTGCTCTATGAGCAGTGCCAAAAGCATCATTTACATACACTTCTCCCAGCAAAGAAAGTTTTTTGGCAAACTCAGCATCATTCTTCTCTTCCTCGGCATGAAACCTTACATTCTCAAGGAGCATTACCTCTCCTTCCTTTAGCGCCGATGATTTCTTTATAGCGTCTTCTCCTATAACATCTTCGGCAAATATAACCTGCTGCCCTAACAGAGCTGTCAATCTCCCTGCCACCGGTTTCAATGAAAACTCAGGATTAAACTTTCCTTTAGGCCTTCCTAAATGGGACATAAGTATAACCTTGGCGCCCTTATTCTTTAAGTAGTTAATAGTGGGCAGGGCTTCTCTGATCCTTCTATCATCAGTTATATTGCCTTCCTTGTCCATAGGCACATTAAAATCTGCTCTTACCAATACTTTTTTGCCCTTGACATCCAGATCTTCAACGGTTTTTTTATTAAGCATTTACAAACCTCCATTATATTACGGCTTTTATTGGAAAACGGTTTTTTAAGCTTGCTTATCTGCAATATATTTTACCAGGTCCACCAATCTGTTGGAGTA
>DPSW01000473.1 GCA_003527145.1 Clostridiaceae bacterium
CCTTCCGGATGTGCAAGACTTTTGATATGCATATGCATATTAAAAGTCTTTTTTTATTGAAAATACAGGAGGATCAAATATTAAGACATAAGAACACTAATTATAGAAAAAATAATAAGGTACGACAGCGGGTTTTATAATTTCAATTAAATTATAGAAGGCAAACAAAATTAACTAGAGAGGTGTATAATTATGTGGTTTTCAAAATCTCAACAAGAAGCTTTGAAAGAACTCAATGTAGATCCAACTGCCGGACTTTCCAGTAAAGAGGCAAAAGCAAGGCTTGAAAAGTATGGTGAAAATAAGCTTAAGGGAAAGCCTAAGAAGAGCTTAATTTCTCTGTTTTTTTCACAGCTTAAGGATATGCTGATATATGTTCTTTTAGGTGCAGTAGTCATAACAATAGCGATTGGAGAGCATGTAGATGCTGTAATAATCCTATTGGTTATTATTTTAAATGCAGTAATAGGAGTCGTGCAGGAATATAAAGCTGAAAAGGCGATAGAAGCACTGCAAAAAATGACTGCGCCAAAATCTCTTGTGAGGCGTGACGGAGAGATTGAAGAAATCAGCTCAGAGCAAATAGTGCCCGGGGATATTGTGATCATGGATGCAGGCAGATATATACCTGCGGATCTAAGGCTGATACAGAGCGTAAACCTTCAGATCGAGGAATCTGCTCTGACAGGTGAATCTGTTCCGACAAGCAAGGATGCAAATGATATTCATACAGACCCGAAAACTCCCATAGGAGACAAGTCAAATATGGCTTTTATGTCCACTCTTGCCACATATGGCAGAGGCGAAGGCTTAGTCGTAGCAACAGCTATGGAAACAGAAATAGGAAAGATAGCCAAGATACTTGATGAAGACAATGACGAAATGACCCCTTTACAAAGAAGGTTNNATAGCCATCGGAATATGTGCATTGATATTCGCAATCGCCCTGTTTCAGAAGAGAGATCTGTTTGAGATGTTCTTGACTGCAATAAGCTTAGCTGTTGCGGCAATTCCTGAAGGTCTCGCCGCTATAGTTGCTATAGTGCTGGCACTCGGAGTTACCAGAATGTCAAAGATAAACGCAATTGTCAAGAAGCTTCCGGCAGTCGAAACATTGGGTTCGGTTAATATTATATGCTCTGATAAAACGGGGANNATGACTGTAGTAAAATATTATACGCTTAACAATCTAAAGCATGTATCTGCTGGAGAAACCGGCTTTAAGGCTTTTAAGGATGAAGCTGAATTGATTAAATCATTCGTTTTGTGTTCAGATGCTACATATGAAAATGGTAAAGGAACAGGAGACCCTACTGAAATAGCTCTGGTCGTATTAGGTGATAAATATAATCTTCCCCAAAAAGACTTGAACTTAAGGCATAAAAGGCTTGATGAAAACCCATTTGACTCGGATAGAAAGTTAATGTCTACCTTAAATGCAGAAGAAAACGTATATAGAGTTCATACTAAGGGAGCATTGGACAACATTTTGAAGATTTCAACCAGTGCTCTGGTAGATGGCAAAGTAGTCCCGCTAACTGAAGAAATGAAGGACAGTTACCTTAAAGCAGCTGAAGAAATGTCGGATGATGCACTGCGAGTGCTTGGCGCTGCCTTTAAAGATGCTGATAGAATTATAGCTCCGGAAGAAATGGAGAAAGATTTGACTGTCATTGGCTTTGTTGGCATGATAGATCCTCCAAGGATGGAGGTCAAGGATTCTATAAAAGATGCTAAGCAAGCCGGAATAACTCCAGTAATGATTACCGGCGATCATAGAAATACAGCAGTCGCAATCGCTAAGGAGCTGGGGATTGCAGATTCTATTGGTCAGAGCTTAACGGGTGCTGAAATAGACGAATTGTCTGATGAGGAATTTTCAAAAAGGATAAATGACTATAAAGTATTTGCACGTGTATCGCCTGAACACAAGGTAAAGATAGTAAAGGCATATAAATCACAAGGGAATATAGTATCTATGACCGGCGATGGTGTTAACGACGCTCCTTCATTGAAATATGCTGATATAGGTGTTGCAATGGGCATTACCGGCACAGATGTTTCTAAAGGCGCCAGCGATATGATATTAACGGATGATAACTTTACTACAATAGTTCATGCTATTGAAGAAGGCAGGAACATATATAACAACATAAAGAAGTCCGTTATCTTCCTGTTATCCTGCAACCTGGGAGAAGTTATTACAGTGTTTGCATCCATTTTGTTTTTCTGGCCTGTACCTTTGCTGCCTACACAAATATTATGGATAAATCTGATAACTGATTCGTTGCCGGCTATAGCACTGGGTATCGACCCGGGCGATAAGGATGTTATGAAAAAGAAGCCGAGAAATCCTAAGGAGAGCTTTTTCGCTGATGGTGCAGGGGTGAGAGCTGTTATCGGCGGTACATTAATAGGCATTCTGACATTGGCAGCATTCTATTTTGGCCTGACCGAGTATGGATACAGCCTTGGTTCAAAGAATATACCCGAGGAAGTATTAACTTATGCCAGAACAATGGCCTTTGTCGTACTTGCAGGTACTCAGCTGTTTTATTCATTGTCAATGAGAAATCCAACTAAATCGATATTAAAGATTGGTTTATTCTCTAATATGTACTTGATAGGGGCAATAATTGTCGGGCTTATTCTCCAGTTCGGAGTTATTTCCATACCGGTTCTTGCAAGCGCATTTAGTGTTCATAACTTAAGTCTGAGGCACTGGGGATTGGTTATATTATTTGCTTTGATTCCGCTGACAGTTAATGAGATTATTAAAATATTTATGAGAAGGGATAGCATGGAATAGAAATAGTATTCAGATATAATCATTCTTTTTCATCCCAAAATAATATATAATGAAATAGTTGTATAATATTTTGGGATGTGTTTTTATGTTTCCATTTACCCATATCTGGTTTAGTCAAAGGGTATTAGGTTATTCAAATAATATGACGGTTTTGGGAGCGATATTTCCCGATGCACTGGTTTCAGCCAAATTGAACTACGAAGCTACGCATAAAATCGGCTGGCATATTTTTGATTATTTTTATAAAGAAAAGCCTGAGCTTTGGGATTTTATTAAGTCCGGCGTAACTCACACTGTATATCCCAGGGGCTTGGATTTCTATGGAGATGAAGAATATAAAGGCTCAAAGGGCTTTTGCTTTCAAAAGGCTATCGAGATTGTGGAAGAGGTTATAGATGCCTGCAATATACCTGAAGAGTATGGACTATGGAAGGCACATAACTTTATCGAGATGGCTGTCGAATTAAATATATTGAATAAAAATAATAAGCTTCCGATGCTATTGGAGAATGCCTTGAAAGATACCGAACTTATTAAAGAAACAGAATTTATCCTGGAAAAATTTTATGAGCTTGAACCGGGAATTTTGAGGAACAGCTTTGTTAGATTTGAGAGTTTTGTTTATAAAGAGAGTGTAGACAGCTTTATTCTATCGATTAATTACGATCAACATATGAAAAATAGGCATGGCATCAGCATCGATATAGATAAAGCTTCAAAGATAATCGATAAAGCTGAGCTTATAATAAGCAATGACTATGCTGAATTTTTTGAAATCACTGAGAAAAAAGTAGAAGAAATGCTGCAGAAAAGATTGGAGTTATAAAATAATGAATATGGGATTTTTACTGTTTATATGCACTGCCGGATTTATCGCTGCCTTTGTTGATTCAATAGCCGGGGGTGGCGGTATAATAAGCATACCAGCCCTCATGGCAGCCGGCATGCCGCCGCACATTGCTTTAGGAACAAATAAACTTGGAGCATCATTTGGTGCCTTTGCCAGTACCTTGACATTTTTTAAATCAAAAAAGATTTACTTCCCATTGATAAAATGCTTAATGCCTTTTACTCTTATAGGGGCTATACTGGGAGTCAAAACAGTTCTGGGCATAGATGAGCAGAAGCTGCAATTGGTCATACTGATACTTACATTTGTTATAGCATTACATACATTTATAAAGAAAGATTNNGGCAGCCATAATGATTTCAGAGGTCTCACCAAAAAGAATATCTTTATTGGGATCATCCTTGCCGCTTCTCTTGGATTTTATGACGGCTTATTTGGACCAGGGACAGGCTCTTTCTTGATCTTTGCTTTCATAAGCATTTATAAGTTTGATTTTTCTGTAAGTGCAGGCAATGGAAAAACTTTAAACTTTATAAGCAATATAGCATCCTTGGCAGTATTTGCAATAAATGATTCTATAGACTATCATACAGCCATTCCCCTTGCGGCATCTATGGTTTTGGGTGCATTAATGGGAACAAGGATTGCAATAAAGAACGGGGCTAAAGTAATAAAACCTATTTTTATTACCATAGCCTTAGCTCTTACTATTAAAATGTTTGGTTCACTTTTTTAGGCTTTGAACCATTTCATCAATAATTTTTAAAAGTACTTCAGACTTTGCGTCGATTATAGTTTTGTTTTTGCCCTCTATTGATTTCTTTAGATCATTTAAAGCAAATTCGAATTTATTCATCAGCTCGGATGAACTTTTTTTGAGTTTGGGTTTTGCTACGGACCAAACATTTATCAAATATTCAAGTGCGGGTTTCATAGAATTATAATCATCTTTTTCAGCCACCAGTTTTACTTTTTTAATCCCATATCTTAATCTGTCCAAATCTGGCGGCTCCTTTGTTTTATAGAGCTCATAGAAATCAGGAAGGGTCTTATACAATGAATTGACTGAAAGCAAATTTATATATTCATCTTTTGACTGTATAGTATCGGTTAAATTATTTAATGCATTTTCAAAATCTTCCATGGATTTTTGAGGCGCCAAAGCAACAACAGCCTTTGGCTCAAAGGAATTCCATTTTTCATGGAGCCCCAGCACATCCTTTTTCAAGCTCTCAAATTTCTCTAGAGTTTCTTTATCTTTTTTTGCAAGCTCTTCCTGCAATTTAGCCTTTTCCTGTTGTTTTTGATATTCTGCAAGTTCTTCCGGCTTCATCTGTATCTGAATCTGCTCCTGACCCATGCTTCCCTGCTGCTGACCTTGCTGTTGGCTTTGCTGTCCCTGTTGCCCTCCTTGTCCTTGCTGCTGTCCCTGCTGTCCCTGTCCGCCGCCTGACTGTGATGATATTATTCCTTGACTTGCTCTCTTTTTTTCTTCATGCATAGACATCAAAGCTTTTTCTATATCTTCAATACTTTTCTTTAATTCTTCCAGCTCCTTGGGTGGCTCTTTCTCCTCATCCTCGTTCGAAGCCTCAGGGGAGGGCTTTAATTGCGGGGTACAGGATGCAAGGCCGCCAAGCGATGCGATTATAAGCAAAATGGCAATGGCTTTATATAAAATGCGTCTTTTATTCAAAAAAATCACCTCATCTTTATTATTTCCTGTGGTTTGATTAATATTTGATAAAAAATAAACAAGATAAAAATGTTTGGATTTATGATATAATTTGGTTTATAAGGCAATGAAAATTTTAAGAAATTCAGCAAGGAGCATCTTTTATGTTAAACAAAGCTTTGAGAAATATCTCATATATTATATTAGCTTTAGCTTTGCCGCTTTTTATTCTGCTTACTTCAACAGAAATTGCAGCATTCGATATTAATTATTATAGGGCTGAATATGAAAAATATAATATTTCAGAAAACTTGGCTATTGAGCAAAAAGATTTAATGGATTCGACTTCAAAGCTGCTGAATTATCTTAGAGACAACAGAAAAGATCTGGATTTTCAGACAATGGTAAATGGTATAGAACAGGAATTTTTCAGTGCTAGGGATAAGCTGCACATGGTTGATGTAAAGAATCTGTTTATTATTGGACGCAATATCAGAAATGGTATTTTGATTTTATTACTGTTTATAATATTAATGCTTAAATATAATAAAACGATAAGCTTTGATTTAGGGAAAGCTTTGCTGATGTCATCAATAGCCGGTGTATTACCTATAGCTTTATTGATTATTTTAATCAATATTGATTTTTATAAGTACTTTACGATTTTTCACGAAATATTCTTTACCAATGATCTATGGCTTCTAGACCCTAATGCCGACAGACTTGTTAATATTTTCCCCGAAGGTTTTTTTTCGGATATTGCCTTTAGAATAATAACATATTATTTGACTGCTCAGTTTATTTTGTTTATACTTTCTATTGTGCTTAAATACATAAAAAAACATGCTGATGCAAGATGATGGAGGCTAAATTATTATGAAAAGATTTTTGATTATTTTGCTTATAATTATTTTTGGTATTGCAGGCTGCAGTGCTCCTAAAAAGGGCACTTCTCCAATAGATGATACGGTCGACAATACCGTTGAAACAGTTGAACCCGATACTGTAGAAAAAGAAATTGTGTTATATTTCGCCAATTCACAGGCTCAATTTGTTGTGCCTGAATATCGCACTGTTAAAGCAGATAAAGATATGACTGAAGAAGATTTTGCGAAATTGGTGTTGGAAGAATTGATAAAGGGTCCCAATGAAGAGAATCTATATAAAACAATACCCAGTGATGTTAAAGTTTTGAATGTTGAGATACAGGAAGACACTATTCTTGTTGACTTTTCAAAAGAAATGTATACAAAGCATTGGGGGGGAGCAGCAGGAGAAGATATGACGATCAGCTCTCTGGTGAATACAATGACTGAGCTGAAGGGTATCAAAAAGGTGCTGCTTAGCGTTGAAGGTATGGCGCTCAACATTGAACATGTAATAGTAGATGAGCCGTTAGAGCGGATGGAGGATAAAATATATAGATAATTTTAATGGATGGAGGTATTGTCAATGTTTGATTCAGCGATCATTGGCGGAGGCCCTGCTGCTATGTCTGCAGCTCTGAATCTCAAAATTCGAAAAAAAAGCTTTATAATGCTTGCAGGCAATGAAAAGGTTACCGGCTTGAGCAAGGCTCCAAGCATAGATAATTATTTAGGAATAAGCAGCATAAGCGGGGCAGAGCTTTTATCGAGCTTTGAAAAGCACATGCGTGGTATGAAAATTGAAAAGAAGAACGAAATGGCCTACAACATACTTAATATGGGAGATTACTTTACAATAAATGCAGGGAACAATTTTTACGATGCAAAGACGCTGATCATAGCTACAGGAAAGGCGAAGAACAGTTTAATCGAAGGAGAAGAGAGATATCTTGGAATGGGTGTGGNNCTACCTGTGATGGTCCGTTGTATAAGAATAAGGCTGTTGCTATAGTGTCTGAAAACGAAGAAGGAGAGGAAGAAGCAAGGTTCTTAAGTGAGATATGCTCCAAAGTATACTATTTGCCTCTTTATAAAACAAGCTTCGAAGAAATTAATGGTATTAAAGTCATAGAAGCAAAACCAATATCAGTTATTGGAAATGAAAATAGAGTTACATCACTTTCTACTTCTAAGGGAAATATAGATGTGGATGCAGTATTTTTTATCAGGAATGTTCTGCCTGTAAATCAATTACTAGAAGGCCTTGAACTCGAGGATGGTTCAATAAAGGTTGACAGGCTGATGACAACAAGTATTCCCGGGGTTTATGCCTGCGGTGATTGTGCCGGCAAACCCTTTCAGATTTCTAAAGCGGTTGGAGAAGGAAGCACTGCAGCTTTAAGCGCTGTTAAATATCTTGATTCAAATTTGGAGGTGAAATGATGATAGACAAAAGAATGATAATAGATGATATCTTGTTTAAATATCCGGATTTGGAATATATTTTTAAAAATTTTGGGATTAAATGCTTTGGCTGAGGCGGAGCATTGTATATGTCTGTTGAGCAGGCTGCCCAACGATATGGTATAGATTCAGATGAGCTCACAAAAGAATTGAATGAAGCCATACCCCAATAATATTTCCGCCCTGCGGGGCGGTTTTTGTATGTCCTTCAGGTTTGACAGCAGATTCAATATGATATAGAATTATTAATGGTAATTTTGATGGAGAGGACTAATATTGATGATACACAAATATAAGATGAATGGACTAAATATTGTTTTGGACGTAAACAGCGGCTCTGTTCATGTAGTGGAAGATATAATCTATGATATTTTGGACATGTTAACAGATCCCTTTGAAGCCAATCTTGTAAAAAGACTTGAGGATAAATATGATGGCAAAGAGATTAAAGAGGCGTTAGCAGAGGTCATAAAGCTTAAGGATGAAGGCTTGCTTTTCTCTGATGATACATATAGAGATATGGTCTTATCAAGAAAGAATGATTTCCAAGTTAAAGCGATATGTCTTAACATTGCTCATGATTGCAATATAAGATGCGGCTATTGCTTTGCGTCGACGGGAGACTACCATGGTGGAAGAAAGCTGATGCCACTCGAGGTGGCAAAGAAAGCTATAGATTTTTTGANNAGGAAATCGGAAAAGACTTGAAGTTGACTTCTTTGGCGGAGAGCCAATGCTTAATTTTGAAGTGGTAAAGGCCACTATAGGATATGCAAGAGAAAAGGAAAAAGAATTTGGCAAGCGTATAGGATTTACTATGACAACAAACGCAACATTATTGGATGATGCATCAATAGAGTACTTGAATGAGAATATGGATAATGTGGTTCTCAGCATAGATGGCAGAAAAAATATAAATGATGGTATGAGAAAAACTATAAATGGCAAAGGAACTTATGATATAATTTTGCCAAAGATAAAAAAGTTTTTAGAAAAAAGGGGAGATAAAAGTCATTACATCAGAGGCACATTTACTGCTTACAACCTTGATTTTGTAAATGATGTGCTTGCCTTGGCCGACGAAGGTTTTAAGGAAATTTCTATAGAGCCGGTTATCGCTTCTCCCGATATGGACTATGCTCTGAAAGAAGAGCATCTGGATACAATAATGAAGGAATATGAAAAGCTTGTGGTGAAGATGATAGAATACGAGAAGCAGGGCAAGAGCTTCAGATTCTATCATTATCTGGTAGATCTGGACGGAGGCCCCTGCGTATACAAAAAAGTGGCTTCATGTGGTGCAGGCCATGAATATTTCGCTGTTACTCCCGATGGCGATCTGTATCCCTGCCATCAATTTGTAGGCAGAGATGGGTATAAGATGGGTGATGTTTATACAGGAATCAATGATGGAGAGCTTCAGGATAGTTTTTCAAACAATTCGGTATATCNNGCTGGGCAAAGTTTTATTGCAGCGGCGGCTGCCAGGCCAATGCAGATGCATTCTGCGGAGATTTAAAAGTGCCTTATGAACTGGAATGCAAATTACAGCGCAAAAGAATAGAGTGCGCAATAATGCTAAATGCATATTATTCAACAATAGAAAATTAATTTTAGGAGGGTATTTATGGAAAAGTTTATACCGGTGGCTATGTCAAACCGTCNNAGATTTAGACATCCTTTTTGGAGAAGGACATGAACTGACCAATATGAAAGACCTTTCTCAGCCTGGCCAATATGCATGCGAGGAAAAGGTGGACATAGTTGGACCAAAATCAACGTTAAAAGGTGTGAGAATACTCGGACCTGTAAGACCTGCTACACAAGTGGAAATATCCATGTTTGATGCAAGGACTATGGGTGTTGAAGGGATAGTAAGAGCTTCTGGAAACACTGCAGGAACTCCGGGATGCACTTTAGTGGGACCTAAGGGTCAAATAAAGCTGGAAGAGGGGGTCATAGTAGCAGCCAGACATATCCATATGCATACAAGTGATGCTCCAAAATTCGGGTTGAAAGATAAAGATATAGTAAAAGTAAGAGTTGGCAAAGAAAGAGCAGTGGTGTTTGAAAATGTGGTAGTAAGGGTTCATCCTGAATACGCTCTTGATATGCATATTGATATTGAGGAAGGAAACGCTGCCGGAATCTCTAATGGAGATATGGGGGAAATAATAAAGTAATGAATAATTTAGCTTCATATATAGACCATACCATACTAAAGCCTGAAGCATCAGAAAAAGATGTAATAAAAATATGCAATGAGGCCTTGGAGCATGGATTTGCTTCAGTATGTATCAACCCATGCTTTGTTAAGCTAGCTTACAGTATGCTGAGAGATTCTTCGGTAAAGGTTTGCACGGTAATAGGATTTCCCTTGGGTGCCAGCACCTCGGCGGTGAAAGCCTTTGAAGCTGCAGAAGCAATACAAAATGGCGCAAAAGAAATCGATATGGTACTAAATATTGGGGCTTTAAAAGAGGGAAGGCTAGGCTATGTTCAAGAGGATATTGACGGTGTAGCCAAAGCTTGTGAAGGCAAAGCACTGCTGAAGGTGATCATAGAAACTTGCTTGCTAAGCGATGAAGAGAAGGGTGAGGCTTGCAAAATAGCAAAGCTTGCCGGTGCTGATTATGTAAAAACATCCACCGGTTTTTCAGCATCTGGTGCTACAGAAGCTGATGTGGCATTGATGAGAAAAACAGTAGGACCGGATTTGGGTGTAAAAGCTTCCGGAGGCATTAGGGATCTTGACACCGCTTTGAAGATGATAGATGCCGGGGCTACAAGGATAGGCGCCAGTGCTTCAGTTAAAATTATTAAAGAATTGGACAAATAGCATATGCTATTTGTCCTTAATATTTTTTGATAGCTTTAAAATTAAATATAATGTACAATAGTATTGGAGGATGTATACATAGGATGACGGGCATAATATTTTAGGGGGTTTTATTAACTATGTCTATTAAATATGCAAAACGAATGGAATACATCAAGGGTTCTGCCATCAGAGAGCTTTTAAAACTGACGGAACAGCCTGAGATTATTTCTTTTGCAGGGGGTTTGCCTGCACCGGAGTTGTTTCCCATTGAGGAGATGAAGGAGGTTTGTCTTAAAGTACTTGACACCGATGGCAAGGCAGCATTGCAGTATAGTACTACAGAAGGTTATTTGCCGCTCAGAAAGATCATCTCTGAGAGAATGAAGTATTCAGGTATTGAAATCCCAGCAGACGACATACTAATAACAAGCGGATCCCAGCAAGGCTTGGAGTTTTCAGGCAAAGTATTTTTGGATGAAGGGGATACTGTTATATGCGAAAGCCCAAGCTATTTAGGAGCTTTAAATGCTTTTAAGTCATATTTGCCCAGATTCGTAGAAGTAGAAATGGATAATGAAGGAATGAAAATGGATGAATTGGAAAAAGCATTGGAGGCTAATCCGAATGCGAAATTCATCTATACAATACCAGATTTCCAGAATCCAAGCGGAATCACCATGAGTTTCGAGAGAAGAAAAAGACTAGTAGAGTTATCGGTAAAATATAATGTACCTATTGTAGAGGATAATCCATACGGCGATCTAAGGTTTGAAGGCGAGAGAATCCCTGCTGTTAAGCACTTTGATACAGCTGGAATGGTAATATATCTGGGCACTTTTTCAAAGACATTCTCTCCCGGTTTGAGAGTTGGTTGGGTTGCTGCTTCACCGGAAATTGTGCGAAAATATGTATTGGTTAAACAGGGGGCAGATTTGCAGTGCAACAGCATGGCCCAGAGAGAGACCGCTGCATTTGTTCAAATGTTTGATATTGATAAGCATATCAATAAAATAATAGAAGTATACGGCAGAAGAAGAACGCTGATGATAGAGACCATGGAAAAAGAATTTCCCAGGAACGTTAAGTTTACTTACCCCAACGGTGGCCTTTTTACATGGGTTGAGCTTCCGGAAGGCGTTGATGCAGCAGAGGTGCTAAAAAAAGCGCTTGAAGAGAAGGTTGCANNTCCAAATGGCGGAAATGAAAACCACTTTAGATTAAATTATTCCTGCATGCCTGAAGACAAAATAGTAGAGGGAATAACGAGACTGGGCAAAGTTTTGAAAACTTTATAAATTAATCTAGAATTATTATCCATTTGATGCTATAATCTATGTACAATAATATCTGAAATTTAAGGAGGTATTCAAAATGGATAAATGGGTATGCACAGCGTGTGGTTATGTCTATGATCCTGAGTTGGGAGATCCGGACAGCGGCATAGCTCCCGGAACNNAAGTGCCAGAGGATTGGGTTTGTCCTTTATGCGGAGTAGGTAAGGACTCTTTTGAAATAATGTAATTGATAAAAGGTGCCTAAAGGCACCTTTTATGATTATTCTGCAGCAAAATGAGAAATTAATGTTGCAAAACATAAGAAAACATGATAATATATATTTCGTTGATGAAATGTTCCCGGTTTGTGTAATGGTAGCACAACTGACTCTGGATCAGTTTGTTGAGGTTCGAGTCCTTAACCGGGAGCCATATGATTATAATTGCAATACTTAGAACGATTTTAGTATTGTATAACATATAAAGTTGTCAAACTGATTCTTTGAAGAAATTTGAGGAATCAGTTTTGCAGTTTTTGACTGATTAACCTATATCTAATATTAGGTATGAGGTGCATCAAATGAAAAAAATCAAAATGAAACAAGAAGTAAAAAACAAAAATCCAAATGAAGCATTTACTGAATTTAAAAAGCATTGTACTATTAAAAACCTATCAGAAAAAACAATAAAATATTATGACGAGTGCTTTCTATCTTTTCTTAAGTTCTATGGGGAAACTAATCCACTTGCAGACATATCAAAAGACACTATAGATGATTATATTATCTATCTTAGAACAAATACTGGATTCAATGATGTTAGCATTAACACAAGATTAAGAGGTATTAGAACAATTTTAAAACATTTCATGGAATTAGGTTATATTGAAGATTTTAAAATTTCACTAATAGAAGCAGAAAAACCTTTGAAAGAAACTTATACAGATGAAGAATTAGAACTATTGCTAAAAAAGCCGAATATAAAAACCTGTAGTTTTCCTGAGTATAGGACTTGGGTCATAGTAAATTATTTATTAAGTACAGCCAATAGGCTTTCAACAATAACGAATATAAAAATAGAAGATTTAAATTTTGATGATGAATTATTACAATTAAAAAAGGTGAAAAATAAAAAACAATATATAATACCAATGTCTACAAGCCTTGCAAAAATATTGCAGGAGTATTTGATGTATAGAAAAGGTAAAAGTGAAGATTACTTGTTTTGTACGGTTGAAGGTGAAAAGCTAAGTACAAATACACTTGAATCCAACATAAGAAGATATAATTTGAAAAGAGGGGTTTCTAAGACATCGATCCATCTATTCAGACATACATTCGCTAAAAAGTGGATTCTTGCAGGAGGTGATATATTTAGGCTTCAAAAAATATTAGGTCATTCTTCGCTAGATGTAGTAAGAGAATACTTAAATATGTTTTCTGATGACCTGAAAATAAGTTTTAATAAATTTAATCCTTTAGAGCAATTCAAAACAAATAAAAATTATATTAAAATGCGGAAATAGAATAATTATGTAGCTGCCGACCAAAACGGCAGTTTTATTTCATGTGCAGAGTCAATGCTTTTCTGAACCTCTTTTGGCTTTATTATTTTAATCTTATAGCCACTTTTATGGTCAAGTAATGTATTTGTATTANNTCTTTAAATCCTTTTAAATTTCACTATATTTTATTATTGTACCGTGGAAAGCCATGAAACCAGTATATCAAAATAGGTATATTGATTTGATGGCTTTTTTAAGCTATCTATGTAAGTTTTATTAATTCTTGTCATGATGAGTTGCCGATTCCTTTCCAGTAGCCAATCTGGAGACCTCCTTAAATTCCTGAATCGGATGAGTTATGGGAATTGATACATAGCAAAGGGTAGGATTATTTCCTGCCCTATATTTTCTTTTTTGTAAGATCAATAAGGATTAATATAGAAAGAAATCGAATTTTGTAAAATGATATATGGACATGATTTGACTTGTTAATGATAAAATAAAAGAAAATGGAAGGAAGGGATTAATGTGAGAAAACTTATAGTCATTATTCTACTTCTCACTATGATATTAAGTTTATTTGGATGCTCTGAAAAATTACCAGATGGTGTTAGTGATGAACAACTATGGAAAGATAGCGTGAAGATG
>DPSW01000278.1 GCA_003527145.1 Clostridiaceae bacterium
ATGATAGATAACCATATATTTATTTTACATGCTTTTGCCGTGATGTTTACATTGAGCTGATTGAAGCTATTAGTTTACTGCGGTAAAATTATTTATTATAGACATTGATAAAAATCGAAAGGTTCACCAATATGACAACTTATAATAAATTCAATAGATTAAATATTTACACTTTGCCACTTGGCATTGAACAGGGTATAAGATGTTTGGGGTCGGTATCATTGTACTAGCTGGCGTACTGGCACGATTATTGCGGCTTGAGGGCAATGAGGGGTACATCTTTATTATCTTCATGTTCTATGTGATGAGGAACAGGCTGATATGGCAAAAGGCACTGGTCTTTCTTCCGGTACTAATCCTCGCCCGTTACAGGCTGGTCGTCTATACGCTGGGAAACTTGAATATGCTGCGGGGCTGCATCCTGAATGTGTTTGGACCCTATCTCGGTGTTTTGGCGGTTTGCTTCTATTCCGGTGAAAAAGGGAACATCGGAAAAAGATTTCAGCGGTTTGTATATGCATTCTATCCGCTTCATTTATTTGTTCTGGCTATGGTTGGATATTTAAGAGCATGATATGATATCGATATACAAGAGAAGAATTAGAGGAAGCTCTACAAATTGTTTCTTCAGCTATCAGCAGATGTGAAACATACAGCCGAAGCTATAGAGCAGGCTTGGGTAGAAATCTTCCCGGTATTATCCGAAAGCGGCTATCCCTGTACTTTTCTGCTACATCCAAAGTACCTGCCGGACAATACTTGAATATAGACGGTGGAAAACTGTAGCAACACATAGTACAATATTGACAAACAAAATACAAAAGACACCATTAACACAAGTTAAAGGGTTTTATTCAGAATTTCTTCCATTGCTTGGCAAATATCTTCATAGGAAATATCATCAGCATAAGCAAAGTCACGTTGGTATCGCCTCCAAAAATCTATAAGGCGAGAACTGCTTTTTATTTCATCCATAATAGTTTCAAGATTATAAGCCAAAACAGTGATAGAACGCTNNGGGTTATTTTGTATCCCGTAGTTACATCAACAGTTAGTGGAACTTTCAGGGGAAGGTAATCAGCGGACAAACTTACACGGATACGTTGACAATAAGGCGGGTGAAAGCCCTGCAGACAGCGGTAACATTGATAACAAGAGAATTGGAGGACGTTTATGGCAAAGAAAATCCGTAAAATGCTCGGTGATGTAAACGCACCGGAAGTGGCCTCTTTGATGCGGCTGATCGATACGNNCTCACATTTTGCCAATATTTGAGAAGCATTGTCCCGGTGACAGCCGGCCCGGAAATGCGCTGAATGCTGCTCGCGACTACCTTGACGGCAAAGTGAAGTTTCCTGTGGTCAAGAACATCATACTAAACGAGTGCCATGCCGCCGCTCGTGAGCTTGACTCTGATCCGGCGGCGCAAGCGGCGGCACGTGCTTGCGGGCAGAGCTCGGCGGTGGTCCATACGCTGTCGCATTCACTCGGGCTTTACTTCTACGGTGCGGCGGCTGTTGCCTATGACCGTGTCGGGACAAACGAAACTGCCGAGATATATGACCGAATCGCCAGGGAAGTCTGTGCAGACATAACGGCGGCGCTTCGCACTATCGCTGTAGAAAACGAACCTAATCCGGCAAAGATAAAATGGAAGTGCTGAGTATGGGAATGAGGTGCAATGCAAAATGAACGAAAAATGCTATGAATACGATGCCATCAGGAGCGGCTTGCCGTCAATGCCTTGTTAATTTATTGACAATATCTTTGCGGTGATATACACTTAAATCAACGGTTGGATTGGATATATCCGGCTCATCCGTTTGCTTAAAATAATCTAAACCTGATTGTCGGGATGTTCCGGGCAAAAGGGAGAGGAGGAGATATTGTTATTTCTGCCTTTCGTTTTTGCGGAAGGCTTTTTTAATTGCAAGCATTCAAATGGAGGGATTTTTATGGAAACAAGGATCGGCGTAGTGGGCATAGTTGTTGAAGATCTTGAAAACAGCTCTATGGTTAATGCCGTGCTTCACGATTTTGCAGAAATAATCGTGGGCAGAATGGGCATACCTTACAGAGGAAAGGGCATATCCGTGATTTCTCTCATTGTGGACGGAACCACCGACCAGATAAGTGCTATGACAGGCAAGCTGGGAAAAATAGCTGGCGTAACCGTTAAGTCGGCTATGACAAAAAAGTAATATATTAGGAGGATCATTATGCAGGATACACCTAAAGCAAACCGCCTTCATATAGCGGTCTTCGGCAGGAGAAATGCCGGAAAATCAAGCCTTATAAATGCAATAACAGGTCAAAGCCTTGCATTGGTATCTCCTGTGGCGGGAACAACCACAGATCCGGTATATAAGGCTATGGAGCTTCTTCCCCTGGGCCCGGTCATGCTCATAGATACTGCGGGCCTTGATGACGAGGGAGAAATAGGCAGGCTGAGAACGGAGAAATCGATAAAGGTTATGGATTACGCCGATTTGGCGCTGCTGGTATTTGACCCCCTATCCGGCGATGCTTCAATGGAGGAGCTTTGGTTCGAAGATTTAAAAGCTAAAAACATACCTGCCATAGGCGTAATAAATAAAATTGATATGCTGGAAAATGGCCATGGCATAGATGCAGAGGCAAGGCTCAAGGAAAGCTTTGATATACCTTTTGTAGCTGTAAGCGCAAAGGAAAAATCAAATATAGACGGGCTTCTGGAAGCTATTATACAATATGCGCCCGCTGATTTCGAAAGAAGCACCATTGTGGGAGATATAATAGGAGAAAAAGCTCTTGTGCTCCTTGTAGCCCCTCAGGACATACAGGCTCCCAAGGGAAGGCTTATATTGCCCCAGGTTCAGGTCATGAGAGACCTTCTGGACCACAATGCTCAAATCATGACCGTAAAGGATAGCGAATTGAAGAATGCCTTAGAGTCCCTCTCCAGGAAGCCGGATTTGGTCATTACCGACTCCCAGGTATTTAAAAAAGTCAATGAAATAATACCCGAAGATATGCCTCTGACATCTTTTTCAATACTGATGTCCCGCTATAAGGGCGATCTTGGTATGCTTGTGGAGGGTGCAAGAGCCATAAACCGCCTGGAGCCCGGAGATAAGGTGCTCATATCCGAAGCCTGCACCCATCATGCACTAAAAAATGACATAGCAAGAGAAAAGATACCCGCATGGCTTTCAGCCAGGGCAGGAGGCCCTTTGGAAATAAAGGTCGTATCAGGCGGCGATTTCCCCGATGATCTATCTTCTTATAAGCTCATAGTCCACTGCGGCTCCTGCATGATAAACAGCAGGCAGTTTATGAGCAGGCTATATAAGGCAAAGGCTGCAGGCGTACCGATAACCAATTTCGGCACAGCCATCGCCCATCTCAACGGGATACTTGAAAGGGTTACAGAAATGCTTCTGTAGCCCTGCTTCTCTAAAAGGCATTTCTTATAGTTGAATTAGTCCTTCAACACCTGTAAAATTTATAATAACAGCAAATCTTATTTTTTCGGAGGTATTTTTATGGCAAATATAGAGATACGAAGATATTCAAGCCGAGATAAGAAACGGATAATTGATATTTGCTATAAAACCGGCTATATGGGAGAAGATCTGACCCCTTTAAATTTATTTAATGATAGAAATTTGTTCGCCCAATTGTTCTGCCTTTATTATCTTAGATATGAAGCCGACAATTGCTTTGTCGCCGCTTTAAATGACGAAGCAGTAGGTTATATAATCGGCGCAACAAATACTAAAAGGCAAAGGATATGCTTTGCCTTATTGGCGGCAGCCCCTATACTATTGAGATCGCTTTTCTATACCTCCTGGAAATACCCTGAATCCTTTAAGGCTTTCATGCATTTTGTTTCCAATGGAGATCTCAGCAGTGAGCCTGAAAAACTAAATGCAAATTATCCCGCTCACCTGCATATAAATATCTTACCCGAATACCAGCATTTAGGCATAGGCTCTTCCTTATTAAAAGCCTTTGAAAAAGAAATGGCAAAGAAGAACATCAGAGGAATACATCTTAAAACCTCTAATAAGAATGGCAAGGCTATACCCTTCTATNNAAATGACTATAAAGGTTTGATATTCGGCAAGAAGCTTTGATTTAGGCAACATTAGGAGGGCATGGCATGAAAAAAAGATTAAAGATTTTTTTTATCTTTATCGCTACTGCTATAGTATGTTTCGTTGCCACATTCTTTGGCAAGGAATTTATAATAAACTATATTGAATCCTACAAGCTTTCTGATATTGATATACCCGATAAAGACTCAAAAGTGCTGGTATTTGCTCCCCATGNNTTGGGCTCAGGAGAGCTTATTAGAGCTACGCTGCAAAACGGCGGGGAGGTAAAGGTGGTTTTAATCACAAATGGTGATGGAAGCAGATCCACCATGGAGCTGGATTATTTCAACTTTAACCCCAAAGCAATGAATTATATTGATTTGGGACTTAGGAGGCAGCAGGAATCAATAGATGCCTTAAAAGTTCTTGGTTTAGATGAAAAAAATATAATTTTTCTGGGCTACCCCGATGGAGGCATATCTCGCCTGTGGGGCAGCTATTGGGATCACAGCACCCCCTATACAAGCCCTTTTACAAAAGTTGATAGGTCTCCCTACGACAACAGCTTCACTCCAAATGCCGTATACTCAGGTGAAAGCCTTATGGCTGATATGATAAGGATAATCAATGATTATAACCCCACTCATATTATTTATCCCCATCCCAATGACAGACATCCCGACCATTGGGCTGTCAACTGCTTTGTAAAGCATGTCCTTGCCGTCCTTCAATATAAGCCTTCGTACGAATGGTTGTACTTAGTGCATAGAGGCGATTGGCCTACTCCCATGAAAAAAAATATAAATATGTATCTGGTACCGCCTGCGAAGCTTTCCAATACGGGCACCCAGTGGTATGGCTTCATGATAAGCTATGATGATATATTAAACAAATCAACGGCTATCCACTGCTATAAATCCCAACTAAGGACCCTCAGGCCATTGATGACCGGCTTTGAAAGAAAAAATGAACTTTTTGGAGTCTATGATAATGCACAGCTGGCAAAGAGCATGAGAAGTGATGTTGATATTGAGCCGGACGACGGCAACAGATTGATCATCGATCCCCTGAAGGACACATTAGCCCTGGAAATCAGCAAAGCTGCTGATATATCCGAAATTTATGGGGAGATATCCGGCACCAAAAATTTGCATGTATTTATTGAAGCTTATGCAAATATAGATAAAAAGCTCCAATACAATCTTGGGCTTTTCTTATACGGGAGTGAAAAGATATCAAGGCTTGATGTGGAAATCAAGGATGGAAAAGCATCTCTAAAGCAGGTTTCCAAACAATCGATTACGAACGGTGAGGGGCTTATCGTTAATATTGAGGGTAAGATCATCCATATAGTAATCCCCCATAATATTACGGGGGATTACTATCACGCCTTTATAAATGCCTATACATCAAAAAACTCCGTATTGATAGACAAAACAGCATGGAGAATGCTGGATAATTAAGCTTTTATCATGCTTGGGACTTCGGACCTACCTCTTCCCTCAGCTCACCCCATATTGTTGAGAAAAGCCTCATAAAGTCTTGAGTTTTTCGTATCTCCATCATATTCCTCGGCCGCGGCAAATCGATATCGTATATCTTTTTTACTGTCCCCGGATGAGCGGTCATTAGCATAATATGATCCGACAGGAACAACGCCTCATCAATGCTGTGGGTGATGAATACCACGGTCTTTCGGTTTTCTTCCCATATCTGGATAAGCTCCTGCTGCAATATCAGGCGATTCTGCTCATCCAGCGAAGCAAAGGGCTCATCCATCAAAAGCATCTCAGGATCATTGGCAAAGGCCCGGGCTATGCTGACCCTCTGCCTCATGCCGCCTGAAAGCTGGTGAGGGTAGCTGTAAGCAAACTTTTCCAATCCCGCCAGGACCCTCAACAGCGTGGTTTTGCCGCATCCGCTGGGCCCGGCGAAGCACCAGAACTCTCCTTCATTGATCTGGAGGCTTATATCATGAAAGGCTGTTATTTCTTTCTTCCTAATAAAGAACGACTTGCCCAATACTTCTATCTTTATTTTCCTCCGCTGATTCCCTGCTATTTCACTCATATAACATCTTCCCTTCAATCCCGCTTCCACGGAATGATCCAGTGCTCTACTTCATCCAGGGCTATGGTAAATACATATCCGAGGAAGGACATAACAATAAAGGAAACATACATCTCAGGGATGTTGAATATGGCATAGGATTCCCATATGCGGTAGCCGATGCCTCCTACAGCTCCGTTCATCTCCGCTGCAACAATCAAGAGCAAAGCCATGCCCATGCCTAATTTTATCCCTGCAAATATCATAGGCAGGGCCCCCGGCAGAGCTACGGTCAGGTAATAGTTTCTCCGATCCGCCCCATAATTTTTGGCCACATCCCAGTAAATCCTGTCCAGATTGACTACCCCGGCTACTGTATTTATGAGTACAAGGAAAAAAGTACCCAGAGCTATGATCACCATCTTTTCCAATTCTGTCAGCCCAAATATGATCATAATTAGAGGCATCAAGGCTAATTTCGGTATGGGATACAAGGCGGCAACAATCGGGTCCAAAAGCGCCTTGCCGTGTTTATCCATTACCATCACCCCTGATTTATTATTTTGCTTCCATAGCTTTGCTGCTCTACGCAAAGCTAAAGCTTACAAAATAAAAGGTTATTACAATATATTCCCCATGCTCTTTGCAGGTGCATAATCATGCCATGCAACAAATAGCTAAATATCCAGCACTTTCCACCAATAACCGGTCCTCAATAGCGCTTTATGCCTATTTTTGTTGCTTTTCCAATGGAATTGACTTAAACTAAAATCACAGCAGATACTAAACAGACTCTAGGAGGAATATTTGAAAATGAGGAATGTAAAATCTAAAAAATTCACATTGATTGCAGCAGCTATTATACTAGTCCTCTCTTTTACCATAGTTCTTGCTGCGCAAAACAAGGACATAACCTGGTTTTCCATATTTGAGGGCAATAGCTATAAGCTGCAGCTGGAAAGCGGCATTAAAAAGCTTGAAAAAACAGACACAGCCATACTTCTTGGTACAGAAGATCTTAAAGCTCTGCTGGCTGAAAAAAACAAAGCGGCTGAAGTATATATGGACTTGAATACTGATATGTATGATGTTGATGAAAAAGGAAGGATCATGCTCCCCATAAGCGAAGAAAAAAACTATGATCTTGGGAAGGTCTTTTTTATGGGCAGCAATGGTTGGACAGCCCGTAATATTGATATTGCAATAGATGACAGCAAATATTTATCGGCAGCGGATGCCAAAGGCTATGAGTCCGTTTTGAAGGACCAGGCTCCGGATTATCATTCAAGGCTGGTAAATCAGAACAACACTTTGCCTGACGGCTATAACAACGAGAACCTTGTCACAATAAAAGGCGTGCAAGCCATCATAAGCAACAAAGGGATGAGGCTTGACAAAGTTACTCTGGAAGCGTTGAAAATAATGCTGGATAAAGCAGCAGCAGATGGAGTAAAGGGCTTTGTTTTAAACAGCACCTATAGGTCCTATTCAGAGCAGAAAAATTTATTTGACTATCGATTTAATGAAAGAAAAGCCAGCGGTGCTGCCAACCCCTATGAAGAAGCTTCAAAAGTGGTGGCCTATCCCGGAACCAGCGAGCATCAAACCGGCATGGCCCTGGATATACTCAGTGTCGAATATCCCAAAGGCAGTGTTTTTTCACAATCAAAGGAGTATGCATGGTTAAAGGAGAACTGCTGGGATTACGGCTTTATCCCGAGATATCCCGAGGAGAAGACGGAGAAGACAAGGATAAGCTTTGAGCCGTGGCACTATAGATATATCGGAAAGCCGCTGTCTCTATACGCAAAGCAAACGGACCTTTGCCTTGAGGAGCTTGTGGAAAGCCTCCAGAAAAATAAGTTTACAAGTTTTAAGGCTTCTGATGAAGATGTTTATTTGTTTATGCTCATAAAAAAAGGCCAGGATTTTATAATGGAAGACGGATTGAATGTGGATTATACACTAATGGAATTAACGGAAGAGGATAACCTGATTGTGATCAATAAATAAGGAAAGGAGATGTATGACGATGAATGCTTCAGGACCCGCTCTTATGGACAAAATCAAAGAGACAAAGGAAGTTTTCTGGCTCAATCCTAAGTATGAAAGCAAATCTATCTCTGAAGCCGGCGGCCTCACAATGACGGATATGCTGGACGCAGAGGCTAGGCTTAAGCGTTTTGCACCTTATATTGCATCGATTTTTCCTGAAACCGCAGAAAATTCAGGCATAATAGAATCTCCTCTATTGGAAATATCCAATATGAAAGATGCATTGGAGGGATTTGATAGACCTATTCTGGGAAAGTTGCTGCTAAAGTGCGATAGTCACCTTCCCATATCCGGTTCCATAAAGGCCAGAGGAGGAATATATGAAGTCCTCAAGCACGCTGAAAAACTGGCCTTAGAAGAAGGCATGCTTTCACCGGAGGCTGATTATTCCATACTGGATGAAAAACGCTTCAAAGAGCTTTTCTCCAGGCATAAAATTGCCGTAGGTTCTACAGGCAATCTGGGCCTGAGCATAGGGATAATGAGCGCAGCCCTTGGCTTCAAGGTTTTTGTCCACATGTCCTCCGATGCTAGGCAGTGGAAGAAAGACCTGTTAAGACGCAAGGGTGTAACTATTGTGGAGTATGCTTCGGACTACAGCAAAGCTGTCGAAGAAGGACGGAAGCAATCCGACTCATACCCCTCCAGCTCTTTCATTGACGATGAAAATTCAAAGGACTTATTTCTTGGCTATTCTGTATCGGCATTAAGACTGCAAAATCAAATGAAGGATTTAGGAATAAAGGCAGATAAAGATCATCCCTTATTCGTTTATATCCCTTGTGGAGTAGGCGGCGGCCCCGGTGGCGTCGCTTTTGGCCTCAAAATGATCTTTGGCCCCCATGTCCATTGTTTTTTCGCGGAGCCCACCCATTCACCCTGCATGCTCGCAGGGATGATGACAGGCCTCCACAATCAAATATCTGTACAGGATCTGGGGATAGACAATATCACCGAGGCGGACGGCCTCGCTGTAGGAAGGCCATCAGGCTTTGTGGGTAAAACCATGGAAAGCCTCCTGAGCGGCATATATACCGTGGAGGATAGAGAGTTGTACAAGCTTCTGGCTACATTGGCGGATACAGAAAATATATATATTGAGCCTTCTGCTGCCGCAGGTTTTCCGGGACCTTCATGGCTCTTGAACAGCCCCTGCGGTCAAGAGTATATCAGATCCTCAGGATTATCCGATAAGATGGGCAACTCTTCTCATATAGTGTGGGCAACGGGAGGAAGCATGGTGCCGGACACAATAAAGATGAGCTACTACCACAAAGGAAAAGCATATAAAAGAGCGGAGTCCAAATGATTCCGCTCACAATTTTTCCTAATCTATCACGCTATCAATATTGATCTTATCCTCTCTTGAAAGATCGATATAGCTTGAGTCTACGCAAAGTACAGGCTTTGTTATATTATGGGGAGGAACATATACGACCCTTCCCTGTTTGCCGTTATCAAGCTTCACATTGATGCCTGTAAAGTTGGCTGCCAGGCTGTTAAGGAATACATATAGTATGTTTAGATCAAAGATACTGATACCTATGGATAAGAACATTTTGAAGGCTTCAAATGGTGTTGTCCTTTTTTTATATGGCCGGTCTGAAGTCATAGCATCATAGACATCCGCTATTGCTACAATTTTTGTATATAATCCTATATAGTCACTGGGAATGCTGAGAGGATATCCCGAACTGTCCACCCTTTCATGATGGAGCAAAACGGCTTTCTTGACTTCTGCATCGATTTCCTTTGTTTGCAGCAGTATGTCATATCCGTATACCGTATGCTTTTTTATCAGTTCAAACTCTTCAACAGTCAGCTTGCCTTTTTTTTTCAGTATATCAGCAGGTATCATGGTTTTTCCTATGTCATGCAGCAGCCCGGCTTGAATGAGCTTTATCGTGTCATCATAGCCCAAGCCCAGCCATTGTCCCATGAGCATACAATAAAATCCTACATTTATGCAATGATTATATGTATATTCATCCGCTTGCCGTATATCCCTCAAGCATGCAACTATCTCATCGCATTTATCGATGTTTTTATATATCAGCCCCTGGATCTCAATGATTTTATTATAATCAAGAGTTTTGCCCGCAGAAAGATCTGTCAAGACTTCCTTTATCTTGAGGACAGCTTGCCGATAGTCTTTTTCAAATTCCTCGCAGGATTTTTCAGCACCTTCATTTTCCTCTTCATTTTGAGAGTAAACATCCACCATAACAATTTCCATCTCAATAAGCTTTTCTATGATATAATCATTCACCACAGTATCTTTGGTAACTAACGCAACTCCCTGTTCATTTAATATATCCTCAGACAAAACAGTTCCTTCCGAGCATTCACATATATGCACTTTCATTGTATAAATCCAAACCTTTCTCAATTATTTTGACAGATACGTATATAAATAACATTCTAAGGTTCAGATGCAGTTGATCTGAACCTTAGAATACTCTATTTAAAAAGCTTTGCGTCACTTTATAAAAGCGAAAAGTTTATGCGTCTTCTCTTTTAATTCGGCAACGGTTAGCTATCGGGGCAAAGAAGTGATTTTCATTTTCTAGTAGAAGTTACAAATATATTATATATGGCAAATAATTCCTTGTCAATATTTGTGCCATATCATCATATTTTGCATAGTTTAATAGCTAAGGAGCCTATTAAAAAAAGCGGAGTCTTAATTCTCCGCTTTTATCATCTCAGCATCCTTATCGCTTCCGCTATCTTGGGTATTACTTGCTTCTTCCGGGAAACCACATCCTTTACAAAAGCTCCCTGCTCCCCTTCCACCTCAAAGGATAGCGGTATGAGAGCCGAGTTGGCGCTTCGGTGCAATAGGTATGAGCCTTCTTTTATTATATCCGTAACCAGCAGCAAGG
>DPSW01000277.1 GCA_003527145.1 Clostridiaceae bacterium
TCATTTATAAGGACGTCCTGTCCTCTTACGGGATATTCCCTTACCATCATATAACTGTCTACAATTATGCCCCCAAATATCAAAACATTGCCTCTATCCAACTATTCCTCACCATCCCATTCTAGAACCAGGCTGTTTTCAGGCTTCCAGCTTAAATATACTTCATCTCCTATATCGTATTTTTCAGCGTTGCCTGTATTTTGGCGCTGCACAATTACCTCTTGGCCCATGGACTTGACCCTGTATATGGAGGTATCACCTACATAGGTAACAAATAGTACAGTCCCCTTAAGGCTCAGCTCCTTAGCCTGCCTGCTCACTTCTACCTTTTCCGGTCTTACTGTTATGGCAGCCAATTGGCCCGGCTCAATATTTTTCTCACACACAAAACTCATAACTCCATCGTTTTTCAGCCTTAATGCATAGCTATTGTCTTGTTTTTCTGCTATGCTGCCCTTAAAGAAGTTCGCCTGGCCCAGAAAGCTTGCTACGAAAGTATCCTTTGGCGTTTCATATATTTCTTCCGGTGTCCCTATCTGAATGATTTTTCCCGCTTTCATGACGGCGATTCTATCGGATAATGTTAGCGCTTCCTCCTGATCATGAGTAACAAATATGGTCGTTATCCCAATCTTTTTTTGTATTTGGCGGAGCTCCACCTGCATTTCGACTCTGAGCTTTTTGTCCAGCGCGCTGAGGCTCTCATCCAATAAAAGGAGATCAGGCTTTATTACCAGAGCCCTTGCCAATGCCACCCTCTGCTGCTGGCCTCCGGACAGCTGCTTGGGCCTTCTTTTTTCATAGCCGGCAAGCCTGACCATCTCAATGGCCTTGGCTACTTCTTCCTTTATATCCTTCTTGCTCATTTTCCTTTGCTCAAGACCATAGGCAATATTTTGCTCCACTGTCATGTGGGGAAAGAGAGCATAGCTTTGAAATACCATGCCGAAATTTCTGCTATAAACGGGTATATCGTTGATCATCTTGCCGTTTACCTCTATGATTCCCCCGTCACATTTTTCAAAGCCTGCCAACAGCCTTAAGGTGGTTGTCTTGCCACAGCCGGAAGGACCCAAAAGCGACAGAAAGCTTCCTTTTTCTATATCAAGGCTTATGCTGTCCAGAACAGTGTTTCCATCATATTTTTTTGTTAAATTTTTTATACTGAGAAAAGCCATTTCATCCCTCCTAAATCTATCGGAAAAAGTTCTTTAGGGAAGAACCCATTATAGCCGCAATTATGCTGATAACCAGCAATGATAAAACAAGAATTATAGTCGATATTGCATTTATCTCCGGAGTGAAGCCGAATTTAATANNCAAGGTAGTAGTGCCGGTAGGTATTAGAAAATACGACAATACAAAGTTATCAAAGGAAACCATAAAAGCCATAAAACCTCCCGCCAACATGGCAGGGGATATCATAGGGAAAATCACCCTTATAAAAGTTGTCCATTCATTTGCTCCAAGACTATAGGACGCCTCCTGGACAGATTTGTCCATATCCTGCATCCTGGCGCTTATCACAAGCACCGCATAGGGTAAGGAAATGATGACATGGCCTATGAGGAGCATTAAAAAATTTCTATCCAGTCCCAGGGATTTGAGAAGCAGCAGCAAGGACAGACCCATTATCAGCCACGGTATGGTAAGAGGCAGGACCACCGCAGAGTTTACAAGAGCCTTGATCTTAGCGCTGGCCTCCTGATTTCCAAGCATCAACGCCGTTGCCAATATGATGCATACAACCCCTGTGATGGCTGCCAGGTACAGGCTGTTCATGGTAGCATCAATAAGCTTTTCATTCTGCGCCAAAGCCTCAAACCATCTCATGCTGAATTTGAAGGGCAAAGCATTGTATTGGGACTCATTGAAGGACATGGCCATCAGGACTGCTATGGGAGCATACAAAAACACAAACACTGCTGCAGTATAAAACCAATTAAATATCTTCTTGCCCATATTACTTCTCCTTATTCAAAAGTATTGACATGCCTCCCATGGACAGTAATACCATGGACAGCAATATGNNGCCGCGCCAAAGTTCCAGCCGTATATCTCAAAAAATTGATCCTCTATAACGGTGCCTATGACCGATCCGTTGACACCGCCCAATATCCTCGGCTCCACGAAGCTGCCGAGGCAGGGGACGAAGACCAATATGGAGCCTGTTATTATGCCCGGCCTGCTCAGAGGCAGTATTATGCGCCTGAAGGTTTCTACAGGTCCGGCTCCCAAGCTTCTTGATGCATCTATTATTGAATTGTCCAGCTTCTCCAAAGCCATATAGATGGTTATGACCATATATGGGAAAAATATATGCACCAAGCCTATGATTGCAGCTTTGCTTGTAAAGAGTATGCCCAAATCCGTACTGCGTATCAGTCCCATGCTGTTCAGGAACTGTGCCAATACTCCCCCATCCCGCAAAAATACGAGCCATGAGTATGCACGCACCAGCTGACTGGTCCAGAAGGGTATTATGATGAGCAGCAGCAGCAGATTCTTGCCTTTATTTATGGCCTTGGCCATTATATAGGCCATCGGATAAGCCAGTATCATGCATATGAAGGTTACGATAAGGCTCATCTTGATGGTTTTCCAGGTAAGCTTCAGATAAAAGCCCTTGCTGAAAAACTTGGCATAGTTTTGCAGGGTCAATCGGGCCGTTTCCCCATCGCTCAAAAAGCTGTAATAAAGCATTATAAATAGTGGGACTATAGCAAAGGCAAATAATATAAACATTGCCGGGCTCATCAGGAGCACTTTCTTTTTCACCGACTTACCTCCTTGAAATATTATCCGTTTAAGCAGCAATGAGGCTGCTTAAAAGCAGCCTCCAAAATCATTACTGAGCTTTGACCTCCTGCCACAGCTCGTTCCATTCCCTTTTCACATCTTCGCCATGATATGATATGAAGAACAGCTTGTTCAAGCTTTCTTCGCTCAGGTTCATCTCTTGTATGGTTTTTTCATCAAGAGCCTTCACGGCTTCTGAGTTTACAGGAGCCGGGCCGCCCTTTTTGACCCAATCCTCTTGGAATTCCTTGCTTATCATATAATCAATAAATTTAAATGCCAAATCTTTATTGGGAGCATTTTTTACCACTCCCCAATAGTCCACCCATCCGATAGCGCCTTCATTGGGAACTACGTATTCAATAGGCTCTCCCTCCTGCTTCATGGCCGCGGCCTGGCCGCTCCACATCATTCCTACGGCTATCTGCTTGTTTGCAAAAAGCTTGGACCATTCATCCCCGGTTTTCCAATATGTCCTGTTCAGCGGCTTCTGCNNAGCTTTTTCTTTATTGCTTCCAGGTCCGAAGGATTGCTGGGGTCCTGTCCCAAAGCGATAGCCGCCGTCATCACTGCGTCATTGAAGTCATCTCTGAAGGCTATCATGCCTTTGTATTTTTCATCCCACAGCACATTGACGGAATCAACCTTTTCCTTCACCAGCTCGCTGTTATAAGCAATGGCTGTAGAGCCCCAAACCCAGGGCACTGCATAGGTCTTCCCGTCCTGCTTGTTTTCCGGAANNATGTATTTATAGTTTTCCATACTGCTGCCGTCAACCTCTTCAAGAAGTCCTTCCTTTATTGCCACCGGCAATATTGATGCATTGGGCAAAATCACATCTATCTTGCCTACGCCGCCTGTTCTCAGCTTGGTCAGCAATTCTTCTTCGGAAGCCATATACTCATGGACAACCTTGCAATCATATTTTTGTTCAAAGTATTCGATGACTTTGCTGTCATCAGAGCCGTAGTCCTTCCAGTTGACCACCACGAGAGTAGGCTTGCCGCCCTCAGCAGCCTTATCTCCCTCATTGCCTCCTTCAGTCTTGCTTCCGCAGGCAGCAAGAGCCATTGCCATGCTCAATATGATGATCGCTGCTATGAAGCTTTTGATGATTCTCCTCTTTCTCATTCTTTATTCCTCCATTCATTTAAAAGATTCTCGGATACCTTTATCCTTATTTTTTTATTTGCCTAGGGTATATATGTATCCATATTGGCCACAATATTGAAATCCATCTTGGGACCATATATCACTTTTACCCTTTCAACCTCCACATTGTTCATATCATACACCTTCCCCTGGGCTGTCAGCAAAGGCATAGTTCTATCAAAGGAAAATATCTCCCTTGATAATTTATCGCTTTGTATGCAAGTCATCTTGAGTTCAGCCCTTTTAGGATATATGCCATATTTTGTGCGCATTATATTGTATAATGATTCTACGGCAAAATCGTAATTCTCGATTGCCGGAAATAAGTCCAATGGAATCATGGAAGCATCTATAGTGAGATATAAGGGTTTATCACCATCCTTCTTTACGCCTCTGGCTCTTTTGATCTCCAAATACTCCCTGTCATCCGCTGTTGTCTTGCGGATGCTTATAAGCTTCGATACCGGAGTCTCGTTCCTGCTCTTGAGATAATCGGTAAACCCTCCGAAATTCCAAACATTGTACTTCATTTGCTTAAAGCATACAAAAGTACCTTTGCCATGCACTTGATGCAGGTATCCCTCATTTACCAGAGTGGATATGCCCTTGCGTACGGTTGCCCTCGTTATCCCGAATCTTGAAGACAACTGGTTCTCGGAAGGTATCATATCGCCTTCCCCGTATTTGCCCTTCAGTATATCCTCCTTTAATATGCGCTGCAGTTGGACATATAAAGGTAAGGGATCGTTCTTATTCAGCAAGCTTTCACCCCCCTCTTGTATACATGTCTATACAAGTTTAGCTATAATATATATTAGACATAAATAAAAAAATCCCTTCTTAAAACCTCAGTAATTTTTCTTTGCTCAAAAAAAATTATAAATTGAGTCCTGTACAGAAAAACAGGCCCGGTGCTTATAATCATACCAGACCCGTTTTATTAAGTTGAACTTTATCTCATCATCTTTTCGATGGTCTTTAGAAGCTCATCGACCACTTCCATCTCTCCTGCCTGAATTCTATTTATCAGGCAGCTTTTCATATGGCTTTCCAGCAAGAGCTTGCTGACCGAATTCATTGCAGCCTGAGCTGAAGCTATCTGGTTCAGGACATCATCACAGTATGCATCCTTTTCTATCATGCCCTTTATGCCTCTTACCTGGCCTTCTATCCTGTTCAACCTTGATATCAGGGATGATTTCATCTTTTCAGGCCTGCTTGTGGTTCTGTGGCAGCATGCCTCATCCTTGCAGCTTCCGCAGTCGGCTGTTTTGCAATCATCATTCATATGCTATAACCTCCGGAATTTGATGGGGTACTCTACAGGCTCTTGATGCCGGTCACATCATATCCCGCTTCTTCGACCGCTTCCTTGAGCTTGGAATCCTCAATCTCGCTGCTTGATTCTGCGATAGCATATTTCCCTTCCAGGCTTACCGTCACATTTGCTGCTCCGATTTCTTTCAGAGCCTCTTCCACATGCTTTGCGCAATGGCCGCAGCTCATACCTTCGATATTGATCTGTTTTTTCATTTTATTTTCCTCCATTCATTTTATATTAAAAATGCGAAGTATTT
>DPSW01000416.1 GCA_003527145.1 Clostridiaceae bacterium
CATACTGGAAATCTCCAAGGTCATCAAGACAGGATATCTGCAGCAAAATGCCTATCACAAGGAAGATGCCAATGTATCCTTGAAAAAGCAATACGATATGCTTAAGGTCATAGACCGCCTCTATGAAAAAGCTCTGGCAGCAGTGAAAGCGGGCATTCCTATAAGCAAGGTCAAAGACGAAAAGCTTTTTTATGACATAGTATCCATGAAATACAATACTCCTGAAGGTGATGAGGAAGTATTCGGCAATTATATAAAGCAGATAGACTCCTATTTCAGTCTGCTGATTTCCCAGTATGACAAGGGAGGGAAAAAACATGAAAATGAAATATCTTAAGATCAGCAAAGTGGAAGGCCCTCTCATAATTTTAGAAGGGGTTAGGGATGCGGCATATGATGAAATGGTGGAAATAGAAGTAGAAGGACAAAGTCCTAAAAAGGGCAAAGTGGTTCAAATAAACAGAGATAAAGTAATAATCCAGGTATTCGAGGGCACTACAGGAGTATCCTTGAATAATACCAAAGTATCTTTTGCAGGAAAGCCCCTTGAGATATCCCTATCCAAAGAGGTATTGGGAAGAACATTCAATGGGATCGGAGAGCCCACAGACGGTGCTCCTCTGTACTTGGGGAAGAAGTATGATATACACGGGCGCCCGATGAATCCCGTTGCCAGATTCTATCCAAGAAACTTTATCCAAACCGGAATATCTACGATAGACGGACTGACAACTCTCATAAGAGGTCAGAAGCTGCCTATATTTTCGGGGGATGGTTTGCCTCATAACGAACTGGCGGCACAAATCGTAAGGCAGGCAAAGATAACCGAAAGCCAGGAGGATAATTTTGCAGTAGTATTTGCTGCCATGGGCATTAAGCATGGGGAAGCAGAATTTTTCAGAAAAAGCTTCCAGCAATCGGGAGTTCTTAAAAAAGTGGTCATGTATGCAAACCTGGCAGATGACCCTATAATAGAGAGGATTACCACGCCCAGATGCGCTTTGACCGCGGCAGAATACCTGGCCTTTGAAGAAAATATGCATGTTTTGGTCATAATGACCAATATCACAAGCTACTGCGAAGCCTTGAGGGAAATATCCGCATCAAGGGAAGAGGTTCCTTCCAGAAAGGGCTATCCGGGCTATCTTTATTCGGACCTGGCTACACTATATGAACGAGCTGGCATGATGAAGGGCAAAAAAGGCAGCATAACCCAGATACCCATTCTTACCATGCCCAATGATGATATAACCCATCCTGTACCGGATTTGACAGGCTACATCACGGAAGGCCAGATAATACTCTCAAGAGACTTGTACCAAAGGGATATCTATCCTCCTGTAAACGTGCTTCCCAGCCTTTCGAGGCTTATGAAGGACGGAATAGGCGAAGGCTACACCAGAGAGGACCATCCTGATGTGGCGAATCAGGTATTTTCAGCCTATTCCAGGGTGCAGGATATAAGGTCGCTGGCTCAGGTAATAGGAGAAGAAGAGCTTTCGGATACGGACAAAAAATACCTGGAATTCGGCAAACAGTTTGAAAGACGGTTTGTAAAGCAAGGCCATGACGAAAACAGAAATCTTGAAAGAACTCTGGATCTCATGTGGGAGCTTTTAAAAATACTTCCCAAATCTGAGCTCAACAGGGTAAAGCCTGAGTATATAGATAAATATATGGAGGCTCGCAATGGAAAGTAATATTGCTTTTACCAAGAGTAACCTGATGGCAGCCCAATACTCCCTTGAATTATCTTTAAAGGGGTTCGAGCTGCTGGATAAAAAGAGAAATGTTCTGGTTATGAACATGATGGGCTTCATAGACAGGGCTGAGGGAATTCAGCAAAAAATGGGCGAAATATTTAAGGAAGCCTACGAAGCATTGCAGGTTGCCAATATAACCATGGGTATAAGCAGCATAGGGGAAATCGCCCAATCCATACCTGAGACCGCAGGCTTTGATATTATAACCAGAAGCATAATGGGTGTTGAAATACCGGAAGTAAAATTTGAAAGAAAAAGCCTGAATCACTTCTACAGCTTTTATCACACCAACTCCGCCCTGGATGTGGCGTTAAAGAAGTTTCAGGAATTGAAATACCTCATATATGAGCTTTCTGAGGTGGAGGACTCCGTATATAAGCTGGCTATGGAAGTGAAGCGAACTACCAAAAGGGCCAATGCACTTCAGAACATCCAGATACCTAAATACAAGGAAATAGTAAAGGTGATATCCGAGGTGCTGGAAGAAAAGGAAAGAGAAGAATTTTTCCGGCTGAAGGTGGTAAAAAAGAAGAAGGATCAGACTTAATGAAGCTTTATGTAGTATAATATATAGATTGCGACATAAGAGAATAGGGAACGGAAACCACTGAAAGACACGGAATGGGTTCAATCATGCGAAGCATATTATATATAACGTGATAAAAGCCATTCCCAACTGTAATGGCTATAAAATGCGGCTTCGTTGCCATCATTTTATAAAAATCCCTTCAGTGTGAATCTGTGAAAGAATCCGTGTTCTCCGTAACCTTGGACTATGTAGCATAATTCTTATATTTCGTAAAGGGGTTGCTGCAAGATGAACTTTATGGAGAGCTTCAAATCAGCTCTATATAGCGTCAAGGCCAATAAGATGAGATCCTTTCTGACTATGCTCGGTATAATAATAGGCATATCCTCTGTAATCACGATAGTATCCTTGGGTGAAGGAGGGAAAAAGGCCATAACCGGGCAATTTGAGAAAATCGGTATGAATATGATAAACATAAAGATAAAGCCCAAAGATAATGATATTGAAAGCAGAGACTACTTTACCCTCAAAGACAAAAGTGCCATAGAGGAAAAGATACCTGAAGTAACCGATGTCATAGTGGGCATAGAAGGCTTTGGATACTTCAGAACAGATAAGATAAAAAAGGAAGCGGGTCTTGGGGCGGTAGATGAAAGCTATATAAAGCTGTCAAATCTGGAAATGCTGGAAGGCCGCTTTATTAACGAGAGGGATGTAGAGACCAATAGAAGCGTAATAGTCATCGACGATCTTACTGCCATAAAATTCTTCGGAAAGTTGGATGTCATCGGAGAAAAGCTGAGGATAACAAACATGGACAAGGATATAAGCCCAGTGATAATAGGAGTGTGCAAGAATCCTGCAGGCAACCTGGCTACCATGTTCGGCGACAACTATCCGGGTATAGGATACCTACCGGTCACTATTGCCGATAAGATATTCACAAACACTGATATAACAATGCTGGCGGCAATGGTGACAGATATGTCAAAATCCAAGGAAATAACTGCAAAAATCATAAGACTCCTGGAGCAGCTCCATCGCAATAAAGATAAATATATGGCAGAAGAGGGCTTCAAGGAGATTGACATGGTGAACAATGTAATGAATATATTTACTGGTGTAATAGGGGCTATAGCAGGAATATCTCTGCTGGTAGGAGGCATAGGGGTTATGAACATCATGCTTGTATCGGTAACGGAAAGGACCAGGGAGATAGGGATAAGGAAAGCCTTAGGCGCTAAAAATAAAGATATTATGCTTCAGTTTCTCACCGAGTCCCTCATATTATGTCTGATCGGAGGCACCCTGGGAATGAGCCTCGGCATCAGTGCCGGAATCATTGCGGGCAAGCTTATAAATGTATCCATAGGTGTTTCGCCGTCGGTGATACTTGCTGCCTTCGGATTCTCCTCGGCAGTGGGAATATTCTTCGGAATATACCCGGCGAAAAAAGCAGCAAAGCTTGATCCCATAGAAGCACTCAGATATGAATAAAAAAACTATATGTAACTTACATGAGCTTAGTTGTCATCCTGAAGGCTTTGCCTGAAGGATCTTGTTTAAGATGCTTCAGGCGCTTTGCGCCTTGAGAATGACAGGAAACGCCATTGTTTCTAGCCTATTACTTTGCCGTCTTTGAGATGGATTATCCTGTCGCCTAAGAGCTTTGCTTCCTTTTCATCGTGGGTTATCAATATTGTATCCATATGGAAGTTTTCTTTGAAGCTCACAAATTCCTCATAGACCGAAGCTTTTGTATCCCTATCCAAAGCTGAAAACGGCTCATCCAGGAGCAAAAGTGCGGGCCTGGTTGCTATGGCCCTGGCTAAGGCAGTTCTTTGTTTTTCCCCTCCTGAGATATTAGAGGGAAGCTTGTCTTTAATATGATGTATTCCGAATGAATCAAGAACTTTCTCAGCGTAAGAAAAATCTTTGATTTTTCTGCTTTTTAAGCCGTAGAGCACATTATCCATTACGCTCATATGAGGAAAGAGCGCATAGCTTTGAAATAGATAACCTATATTTCTATCCTTGACCGGAAGATTTATGCTCTTCTCTGATGAATATAAAATCCTGTCTCCTATAGATATGCTTCCCATATCGGGGCTTTTGAGTCCTGCGATGCAATCCAGCAAAGTGGTCTTTCCTGCTCCGGATTCGCCTTGAATGACTAAAATGCCTCCTTCAAAGCTTATATCTATATCAATAGTGAAATAATCCATTTTCTTATAAATTTTAATATCGACCATATCCATCACCCTATGCTATGAAAGTTTTTCTTCTTCAGCCAGCTATTCAGGGAGTAAATCAAAATAAAGCTGAAAGCTGTCATTATTCCGACCAATATATTGGCAGTGACCATATCTCCTGAGTCTGAGGCAAAATATATGGCCAGAGGTATGGTTTGGGTCTTGCCCGGTATATTGCCTGCTATCATAAGAGTGGCCCCAAACTCACCCAGAGAGCGAGCAAAAGTCAAGGCTACGCCGCTGACGATTCCAGGCCAGGCAAGAGGCAGGGTGACAGTCCAAAATATCCTGCTCTCGGAAGCCCCCAAAGTTCTCGCTGCTTTTTGAAAGACGGGATCAACATTGATAAGGGAGGCCTTGACGCTTTGATACATGAGAGGCAGAGATACTATACAGGCAGCCATGACAGCCCCTGTCCATGAAAAAACCAGAGAGATGCCCATAGAGTAGAGCCAGCTTCCTATTATGCCCCTGCGGCCAAACAAAATGAGAAGTATATATCCTGTGACAGAGGGAGGCAAGACCATAGGAAGAGTTATGAGGACTTCCGCCGCATTCTTGCCGGGGAAGTCCTTCTTCGTCATAACCTTTGCCAGATATACTCCTATAATCAGAGAGAATATTGTCGCTATTGATGCTATCTTGAGAGAAAGAAGCATAGGCTTTAGTATCATATCTTCACCTTATTATTTTAAAACTTCGAAGCCGTATTTGCTGAAGGTCTCAGCAGCTTTGTCGCTGGACAAGAAGTCTAAAAAATTCTTTGCAGCTTCTTTTTGCTTGCTTTCATTTATCAATGCTGCGGGATATACGATGGGCTTATGGGAATCAGCAGGGAATGCTCCAACGATAGCTCCCTTTTTTAATAATGCAGCATCAGAGGAATAAACGATGCCCGCATCGACTTCNNGGTTTCAACATATGTAAGCACCTGTCTTACATCTTTTGCAAGCACAAGCTTGGGTTCAATGTCTTTCCACATGTTTAGGCTCTCCAGGCTTTCTTTGGCATAGCTTCCTGCAGGCACGCTTTCCGGAGCGCCTATACTTATCTTGCCTGTCTCTGCTTTACCAATATCCTCGATTTTAAGTATTTTATCCTTTGCTTCTTCAGCGACGATGAGAACCAAACTATTGCCGAGAAGATCCTTCCGGCTTTCTTTTACTATGAGTCCCTTTTCCTCCAAAGCATCCACCTGTTTTTTACCGGCGGATATGAATACATCCGAAGGAGCGCCTTCCTCTATCTGCTTTTGAAGAGTTCCCGAAGCCGCAAAATTCAATATAAGCTTAATATTATTGCTTTTTTCATATTCAGGCTGCATTTCCATCAGTGCATCCTTAAGGCTTGCTGCGGCAGAAATATTAAGCTCTATCGGCTCGGAGGGCTTCACAGGCTCGGCAGGCTTGCTGCAAGCAGTAAAACTGAATAAAGAGATAATAGTCAAAATCCAAACAATAGTTTTTTTCATAAAATCAGCTCCCTTACTAACC
>DPSW01000084.1:0-5487 GCA_003527145.1 Clostridiaceae bacterium
TGCATTTGTAGTTTAAAAAAGGCATACGTTCAGAATGACAGTGCAGCCCGACCCTAATCCTGAGTTCTGAACCCTGAGTTCTAAAAAACGTTCTCCATTCTTTCGATCAGCAGCAATATCTCTGCTATTACAGAATAGAGCTGAGGAGGCACATTCTCTCCCAGGTCCATATCTATGAGCTCTGCCACCAGGCTCATATCCTCCTCTATGGGTATGCTCCGCTCTTTGGCCATCTCGATGATCTTTGCCGCCACCAGTCCCTTACCGCTGGCCGTGACCGTCGGAGCACCGTCACCGCTGCCGTCATAATTCAAAGCTGCAGCCATAGGTCCCGATCTGGCTCTTTTTTTTACTTGGTTGATATTCCTGTAAATCATATTTTTATGTCAAATCCTTTCTTCATAGGATTGATTGAATTTGCTGCTGTATTGATCATACGGCTTGAAGCCATCTGCTGCTCTCCCTCTTTGGCACTGAGCCTTGCAAATCCGATGCTGCTCACTTCATAGCCCAATTCCTTTAAATTCTCCTTAAATCCCATGAGCAGCGGGCTTACTCTGTCCTTCAAATCCTCTCTATCGTTTTTCACCGTAATGCTGAGATTTCCCCCTGAGGCTTGCAGCAAAACACCTGTCTCACCCAATTTTTTTGTATCTATGAGGAAAAAAATGCTGCAATTCTGCCAATCAAGCTTTTTCTCATCTTTTTTCGAATTGATATATACTTTCATATCGCTGACATTTCCGTTGATAGTCAAGGGCAGTGCAAAAAACATGGTCTGCAGCGTCCCGTTATCCGTCCTGTTCAATAATTGGCTTCCTGTGACCTTTTGTGCCAGCTCCGCCATAGGATTGCCCTTTTCAGAAAGCTTAAAAAGCAAAGACTTGATATTATTGTGCAGTTCTTCTTCCCTGACATTCTCCCCTGCAAGGAATCTGGCAGCCTCTCCTTCATGATCGCTTCCCAGAAGCCTTAAGGCTTCATACACCTTTCTCGGTGTATAGTCCTCTTGAGAAAAGTTTTGTGTCAAGCCCTTCAGAGCAGTCTTAAGCTTGTTTTCAGAACTTTTGCCCTCTTCAAAGCCCTCCTTTAAGCTTGCAAAGTGAAGGACCCTCGTATTGGAAGGCTTCCAGTTCAATGATTCAATGGTGGTTTTTACTTTTTCCACCAGCTTGCAGGCCTTATCATATTCGCCCATATCCAGGAGCGTTTTTGCTTTTTGGAGCTGACTGTCTGCCTTTACCAGTTCTTTTTCCAGCTTCATATCTGCAAATAATGCTATATCGCTTTTTAGTATAGCTTTATCCAATGAATCTATGGTCTTTTGCAAATCGATCCTTGCATTATTGATACCGGAGGCTCCCGACTCCTCTATATGCCTCACAGCCATATCCAGATTATTTGCTATATCCCTTTTGAACTCTTTGAAGCTTTGGCCCGCCGCCCTAAGCCTTGCGGTCACTTCCGTGACCAAATAATTCTTTCCGCCCAATCCGGCGGTGCCCAGCACTGAAGCTATATATTCCTGTTCCGCCCCTTCCTTCATCTCAAAGGTTGGAGCTATGCTGCTTTCTCGGTTTTTATGCCCCGTCTTGCCTGCACCTTCCTCTATATCTTCTTCTGCAGCATCCTTTAATGCCTTAATTATTATTTTCTGTCCCAGATCATCCATCCTGTAGGCTGCAGCCTGGCGGCCTTCATTGACCGCCTTTGTTAGGATAATTTTTGCTCTTGGGCTCATATCCGAAGCTTCCGATTCCAATAAGTCGCATATTCTGTTCAAAGATACTCCCTGGGCCAATAAGCTTTTAACCTCTTCAGCCAAGCTTTCTATGCTCTTTTCACCGGTATTTTGAAAGCCGATGCCATAATCCTTTCCCAGCTCCTTTATGATCTCACCGACCTCACGGCCGAACAAAGCTTCATGCACCAGCTTCAAATTGGTCATATTTATATCCAGTTCCTTGCTCAAAAGATTCTGTATGACCTGAATTTTATCGTCAAGGCTGCCCGGGAATTTGTCCATATAGGTCTTCAATATTTGTACAGCCTCTTTATCAAGGAGCACTTCCTTCCCGAATATGGCTTCCAGAGCCTGTCTTATTTCCGGAGGCAAAGCGGTGCCATGATTTTTGGGAATTCTTATAGTTTCAATGGAGCATTGCCCTTCATTGCTTTTTATGCCTGGAGCCGTCCTGGCTCCATCAATTTTTGCTTCGCTGCCTTTTTGTTCCTGGACCGTGCCATATATCTTAGCAATATCGTTAGATATTTTCATCTCCATCACCTCTTTATCCGTCTGTTAAGTTTATCGGCAATATGAGACAAAAAGTGTATACATAATTAATAAAGGAGTGAAATCCTTCACTCCTCTTTTTTCAATATGCCGAATAATATGATCTTTTCTATTTCCTTCACTGCATTATTGATATTCAAATTGCTTTTTATAAGGAAGTCATATTCAAAAATAGCCCTAAAGGATCTCTCCAAAATCAAGCTTAGCACTTCCACGTTTATGTCTTCCCGCAGCTTGCCTGATTTTATACCATCATTCACAAGCTCCTTCATCAGGTCCAGCTTGAACTTCATCTGCTCCTCTATCCGCTCCCAGTCCTTAGGATAGTACTTTTCTATGTCCTGCAAAATATCCAAGGGCATCTTATATTTGTGATGGGAAAGGAGAGCCGCATTGATCTTGCCCAGCAGTGTCTCTTCCTTTTCAACGGCTTCCAGGGTTTTATTGTTATTATCCTCTATACTCAACCTTATGAACTCGCTTACGATATGATCCTTGCTGTCAAAATACTTATAGATGGTCCTCTTGCTTATTCCCAAGTCCTTTGCTATATCATCAACAGTAAATCTTTTTACACCGTAGAGGTTTATATATTTTGAAACAGATTCGATTATCCTATCCTTCAATCCTGATCACATCCCGTCAATATGCTAAAATAATGATATCACATATTTTGTCTGAATTTCAATCATCCGTCATATCCAACTATGAGCTTATAAATCGATTCTGCTCCGAAACTCAACGCTTCTACAGGTATCCTTTCATCAGCGCTGTGGATGAGCCTTGAAAAATCTATGTCATTATTGAGGATCATGGGCGTAAAGCCATAGGTTTGTATGCCCAGCTTTGAGAAAAACCTGGCATCCGTGACACCGCTGACTATAAAAGGAATGGGTATGGCCTCTCTATCCCCTTCCTTTAAAATGGACCCCAAAATCTCGAACATGCCCATGTCGATCCTGTCCGGCCCTTTATCATAGAATAAAATCTGCAGCTCTATATCTCTTCCAGCCAGCTTGNNAAATCCCGGCAGTATCCTGCCGTCGAAATCCAGCCTTACCTCACCGGGAATGACATTTATCTTTTCCCCTCCGCTGACTATCGTAGCATTTACAGTATGGTGAAGCACCGGATCAAATATCCTGCCCTTATCCCCCAGCAAGTCAAGGACTTTATCCGTCAGCACAGGGTTCAAAAGCGACTTCAATACGATGTTTGTCGGAAAACCCAAATTTGATGATAAGGCTTGGAGCATCATTTTCGCAGGGAGAGTTATGTGAACAGGAAGCCTGCTCTTATTGAGCCTGACCAAAAGCTCCCCGAGCTTTGCCATGGCTCCATCCTTCACAGGCATAGAGCCGTGGCCTCCCTGCCCTTTTACAGTTGCCCTGATGGCACATCTTTGTTTCTCCGCCACCATTATGGGATAGAATCTCTTGCCGCCTATAGGCATGGTGAACCCGCCGATCTCTCCTATGGCGTACTTGATATTTTTGAACAGCTCAGGATAATTATCCACTATATATTTGGCTCCGTATATCCCGTCGTTTTCCTCATCACAGACGATGCACAAGACTATATCTCCGGAGNNTGAGAACGGCAGATATCATCATTGCAACTGCACCTTTCATATCCAGTGCACCCCTGCCCCATACGTATCCGTCCTCAATAATCCCTTCAAAAGGCGGATGCTGCCATATCTGGTTAGCCGCAGTAACTACATCCGCATGACCGTACATTAGAAGAGGAGGCTTTGATCCGTTGCCCTTCAGCCTGGCGATAAGATTAAGCCTGTCTCCTTTGTCTCCCAGTATTAAAGAATCTATTCCGGCTTCTTTCAGCAGCCCATGTATATACATTATACACTCTGCTTCGTTTCCCGGAGGGTTAGTGGTATTAAATCTTATGAGCTTTTGCAGCAGCTCCTCAATTTTCATACATTCCATTATTTTTACCCCGCGCTAATCTAATATTTTTGGACTGTTTTTGGGCAGAAGCCTCATATATAGCAGTTCCTCAAGGCGTTCCAACTCCTGTATATCCGCTTGGGAGAAAGCATATGGATTCCCGCCTTTCCTCACATCCGCCAAGGTTTTTCTGAGATCCAGTATTCTATAATCCGTATTTCCGTTTTCCTGGGGCTTGAAAAGTATATATATGGGCAGTGCCTTGAGGCCGGTAATTTTGGTAATCTTTAAGCCATCCTCAATGCCCTTTGATATCTCAAGCTTTAATAGCAGAGCGAGCCTTGAGTTTTTGCTGAAGAGGTTTAAAGAAACAAGCTCTCCCAGCGAATAGATGATGAAGCCGTCCTTTTCCCTTTTATCATAAGGATCAAAGAATCTGTATTTCTCCATGGGCTGGGCTACATGGGCATGTCCCCCCAAGATTATATCCACCCCGCATTCCATGATCCTATGTCCCATATCAATTACATTCTTTATCGGATAAGTCTCAAACTCTATGCTCCAGTGAAGCATTGCCGCGATAATGTCCGCTCCCTTTTCTTTTGCCAGCCTCACATGTTCTTTTATAAGTGATATATCAGTCTCCGGCTTGTTCAGCCTTATCAGATTGGTCATGTATTCCTTCCCCGGTATAGAGTCCTCTCCGTTTAAGCAGTATGTATAGGATATAAAGGCTGTTTTTATACCATTCTTTTCTATTATGGGAATATCATTTTGTTCTTCCTTTGTCCTTGCTGTCCCCACATGGGGATATCCCTTAGAATCCAAGAAATCCAGGGTTGATATAACGCCGTGCTCCCCCTGGTCCAGGCTATGATTGTTTGCAGTAGAAAAGAAGTTTACACCCCTGCCTTCATCTATAAACCTTTCAAACATTTGGGGAGAAATATTGAGCTTGGGAGCTGTAAGACACATGGCCGGTACCCCCACAGGAGGCCTCTCCGGAACTATCGGCGCCTCAAGATTAGCGCACACTATATCCCCATCGAAATAAAAATCTCTCACATCATCCCATAGGCGCTCANNTATCATCTCCGACGCGCTTAAATCTCCTCCTGCAGATATGGTAATCCTGCTTTCCGCACTAAAAAGCTCACCTTCCGTGAAATCCAGATCCTGGCCCGCAAAATATTCCTCTATGCCTTTGCCCTTCTCTGCTCTCTCGATCTGCTTTACTACGGACTTATAACCCCACCAAAGCTTTTCATTTATATCCATGTATCT
>DPSW01000084.1:5510-12660 GCA_003527145.1 Clostridiaceae bacterium
AACTTCAATTCCATAATGCCTTACCCCCATAACTTCTATTATTCATCTGCTTTGATGAGATCCCTTTTATATAAAAACTTTGCCCCTAAAACCGATGCCAAAACGCAGACAGGGATTGTTATTGCAGTGGGCAATCCGGGAACCAGGCTGAGCGCCACAGCTGCAGCAAGGGGGGCTACAGCCAGCTTCCATTCCTTGAGGATATAATATGCTCCTATCGAACCGAACAAAGCAGGAAGGACCTGCTCAAAGGCAGGCTGGATTATAGGATTGTTGAGCTTTGCAGTTATCGGTGCTATAAGGATAACTCCCAGAATAATTATTATCTCGCTGGCTATTACGGAGCCTGCCATGGCTATCGTTGATATTATGTCCCCTTCCTCCGTTGAAGGCTTTACCTCCACAGCTTCCATGCTTATGGCCGCGCTTGGGATCTTCATGTTCGATATATTCCCCGTCAAATAAGACATATACATTGCGCTCGAGCCCAGCATAGGAGAAAATGTGAGTATCTCGACAACGGATACAGGTATCATAACCGACGAAATACTGATAATACCGCTGATAAGATTACTCAGCGGAGGTATTATTCCATATGCAAGCCACAGGATAAACGGGGGCAGAAACGTAAGCAAAAGCCCGATGATGAGAGTGCACCTGCCGATCATATGTACTTTGCTTTCATATGCGGTTTCCCTCAAAGCTTTATCATCCAATCTGATCATCAAAAGCACCTCCTAAAACAAATATGAGAACAAAGCAGTGCACGCCATGGCACCTATCATGCTGAGAGCAAGGGCGAATTCTTTAAGCCAGTTTTGTTTGAGCTTGACGATTATCAAAGCCAAAACCGTCATTATCGATGCTCCGCATAATAAGGTCACCAGAGGAAGCCCGCCCTTTGTAATGGGATCGGCAATAAAAATGCAGAAAACTCCCAGGAAAGCCGCATTCATCAAAACAGTTCTCCATTTTGGGTCGGCAGTAATATTTTTTGCATACCCTTTTTTTATCCTTTTCAGTAGAAAAGCAACCAGGGAAACTGACCAAACAGATCCTATGCACATGATCCATACAGACGCTGAGAATACCTGACTGTTGTATCCTGCTCCGCCAAGACTGTCAACACCCATGGCTTTAGCTCCTATTCCTGCAGCCATAAGCTCATAGGGTGCGGACCCTATTACGGAAAGCCTGATCCAGGGAATAGGCACCCCTAAAACGGGTACCATGGTTATTAATGCAACTATTACGGCAACAGTCGGCACTATGGTTGAAATAGCACCGGTTCTGAATGCCCTTAGCATCTTAGCTTTTGTCAGCCCCAGCTTTAGTCCTTCATTGTAGGCAAGTCTGAAAAATAAAAGTGACTGTAAAACGATAAAAGTAATCATTATTGCGCCGCAAAAGAAAAAAATTTTATTATTCGCTATCTGCAAATAATCTTTCATAAGCGACCTCCTCTCAATATAGCTGGTAAACAATCTTGTTTTGACTTATAGAAACTACTTTAGTTTCTTCAGTTTCATTACAATTATATAATTGTTAGAAAATTTTGTCAACCGAATATTCCTTTATTTTTCCGCTTTATGATTGCAAATTAAAAACCCCTGAGATTTCTCTCAGAGGTTTTTGTTCTATATGCCTGCTTCTTTTTTCAATATATCGGCTTTATCGGTTTTCTCCCAGGACACTCCTAAATCTGTTCTGCCCATATGACCGTAGGCTGCCAGCTTTCTATATATGGGTTTTCTCAAATCCAAATCCCTTATTATTGCGGCGGGCCTTAAATCAAATACTCTGGAAACTATCTCAGATATTTTATCATCGGCAATCTTTCCGGTGCCGAAGGTTTCGATAAGGACTGATACAGGCTTCGCAACTCCTATTGCATAGGCAAGCTGCACCTCACATTTGGAAGCCAGGCCTGCAGCCACCACATTCTTTGCCACATATCTTGCTGCATAGGAAGCCGAACGGTCAACCTTGGTGGGATCTTTGCCGGAGAAAGCTCCGCCTCCGTGCCTTGCATATCCGCCATAAGTATCTACGATTATCTTTCTCCCTGTCAAGCCCGAATCTCCATGAGGTCCGCCTATTACAAACCTGCCGGTGGGGTTGATATAGTACTTGGTTTTATCATCAAGCATATTCTTGGGTATGATAGGCTTTATGACATGCTCTATCATATCCTTCTCTATGGTGGCCTGATCCACATCAGGGCTGTGTTGGGTGGAAACCACTATGGTATCAACCCTTACAGGCTTATCATCAATATATTCAACAGTGACCTGGGTTTTTCCGTCAGGCCTCAAATAATCCAAAACACCGTCTCTTCTTACTTGGGCCAGCTTTCTGGCCAGTTTATGGGCCAAGGATATAGGCATAGGCATCAGTTCGGGAGTTTCATCACAGGCATAACCGTACATCATTCCCTGATCTCCGGCTCCGATGGCAGCGACATCAGCTTCGCTCATTTCTCCTTTTTTGGCTTCCAGCGCCTTGTCAACCCCCATTGCAATATCTGTAGACTGTTCGTGAATCGAAGTGATCACGCCGCAGGTATCCGCGTCAAAGCCGAACTTTGCCCTCGTATATCCTATCTCCTCCACGGTCTCCCTCACGATTTTCTGGATATCCACATAACAATTAGTGGTTATTTCTCCCATTACATGTACAAGACCTGTAGTTGCGGTGACCTCGCAGGCAACCCTTCCCATCGGGTCGTGTTCCATTATAGCATCCAATACTGCATCTGATATTTGATCACAGACTTTATCCGGATGTCCTTCAGTTACAGATTCAGAAGTAAACAGCTTTCTTACCATTTTATCTCCTCCTTTTTTTCTCTAGGGTATTACTTTAAGGTCAGCCTCTAGCTTCTGGCTGCTAGCCTCTAGCATTAGGGTATTCCTTACGGGTTTAAGAGAACGGAAAACACGGATTAACACGGAATCTTTCCCAACACGAAAAGATCCTTCAGTCGTTCCTCTTTCAGTGTAAAAATCCGTGTTCTCCGTTTCCCCCTATCTGCCCATAATCGGCATTAAAAAAAGCTTCCCTGATGAGAAGCTCATTTTCATAACGAAAATATATCCTCATCTTTCAGGAACAATCCTGCAGGAATTGGCACCGCGCTCAATGCCGGTTGCCGGGTTTCATAGGGCCCTTCCCTCCACCTCTCTTGATAAGGTAACCTTTATTCAGTTTGCAAAAGTATATTAGCACATTTGTCCAAAAAAGTCAACAAAAAAGCCCTTTCGGGTTTTTGTCTTAAAATGGTGGGGAAAGGTGGATTCGAACCACCGAAGTCTGAGACAACAGATTTACAGTCTGCCCCCTTTGGCCGCTCGGGAATTTCCCCTCTTTTATTTATAACCAGAGTAACTAATTAGTTATTATAATATGGTATAGGTGTTTTGTCAATATTAACAGCACTCTTAGTTCAGAGGAAGTTTATAACTCTATCTGAACTTTATCCAGAAGCTTAACGCCGCTTATGCAAATTAGCGACGGTCAGCTGTCTGATAACTAAGCATCCTTAAACTCGAGAAACTTTTCCAACTTCCTTTTTACCCTTTGAAGAGCATTGTCGATGGATTTTACATGCCTGTCCAAATCCACTGCAATCTCTTGATAGGATTTGCCTTGAAGGTAGGACATGAGAACCTCCAATTCCAAATCACTGAGTATTTCTCCGATTTTGGACTCTATGGAGCATAATTCCTCCCTGCTTATGATCAGTTCTTCCGGATCAGTTATTTTGGTAGCGGTCAGAATGTCTAACAGGGTTCTGTCCGACTCCTCATCATAAATAGGCTTGTTCAAGGATACATACGAGTTTAGTGGAATATGCTTTTGCCTTGTCGCTGTTTTTATGGCAGTTATGATCTGCCTTGTTATGCAAAGCTCGGCAAATGCCCTAAAAGATGACAGCTTATCATTTTTAAAGTCTCTGATAGATTTGTATAAGCCTATCATTCCTTCTTGAACAATATCCTCTCTATCAGCACCGATAAGAAAATATGATCTTGCCTTCGCCCTTACAAAATTCTTGTACTTATTGATTATAAATTCCAAGGCTTCCTTATCCCCGTCTCTGGCACTCAAAACCAGTTCTTCGTCCATCATGTTATCAAAGCTAAGTACCTCATCTTTGTTTGCTTTTGCTTCCACTATATCTCCTCCAAGCTTTTAGCTTTCAACCATCTATATTATACATATATAATCGCGTTTTTTCAAGGTTAACTATACATGCAGAATAAGGAATCAATGCCGCTGTCTTCTTATACTCTCCAATTTTTCAGCAACAGCAGGATCAAGATGGTGTTCCAGCAGGTTCCTGTCATGCTTCAGCCTGTTGATATGATTTCTGTCCATCTTATTGGATGCTTCTTTTATCTGGACTTTAAGCTCCCTCGCCGATATCCTGGCAGCTCCCAATCCCAGAACAACGGTTTGCTCCAGCGAGTCAGAGGTAGCGACTCTTATTATATTCTCCTCGCTGGAGTTTTCGGCTACAAATCTCTCAATATAATTATCCGCACTTTCAAATTCTTTTGTGTATACGACCTCAACATCATTATAAAACTCATGCTTTTCCATGCTGTTCTTAACATAGTGAGCATCAAATACGACAGTCACCTTGATTCCTTTGAAGGCCTGATAGTTTGATAATATATCCAGCAATTTGCCTCTTGCGCTGTCCAGAGAGTGTTTGCTTTCTTCTTTGAGCTCTTCCCAGTGATTTATTATGTTGTAGCCGTCAACCATCAGGTATTCCTTCAATTTTCATCACCTAAATCAGTTTTATTGATGCATCTGTTGTGTTGACTGATAACGATTGCAGAGTTTCGAGACTTCATTCAGGGGGTTTCAACTCCACTGAATGNNTTAGTCGAGTCCATGCTGGACTCTTATATCAGTCAGCAAAACAGTTTAAAACAAAGTTCATGCAGTGGAATCAGTTTTAATGAATACTTCCGTCCTGAAGACTACCGGCAGCATTTTTCAGTGCTCTCTGTTTTTTTGCCTCAAATATGACAACCGCACAGGAGACAGCCGCATTAAGGGAGGATATTTTCCCTGCCATAGGTATTCCTACGATGAAATCGCAATTTTCTTTTATAAGCTTGCCGAGACCTTTCCCTTCGCTTCCCACCACCAAGGCCAAGGGCCCCGTCATATCCTTTTCATAGTATGGATCTCCGCTGGCATCAGCTCCTGCTATCCATAAACCTTTTTCCTTCAGATAATCCATGGTCTGATTCAGGTTTGTCACCTTGGCCACAGGCACGTATTCAACGGCTCCTGCCGATATTTTGCCTATTATGGGGGTAAGGCTTGCCGCCCTGCGCTTAGGAATTATTACCCCATGTACACCCGCCCCGTCACAGCTTCTAAGTATTGAGCCCAGGTTCTGGGGATCTGTTATTTCATCTAAAATAACTATAAAAGGATCTTCGGCTTTTGCTTTTGCAATTTCCAGTATGTCATCAACTTCATAATATTTGTACAATGCAGCGGAGGCAATAACTCCCTGATGACTTTTGGTAGCAGACATCCTGTCCAGCTTGGCCTTATCAACTTCCTTTATCAGTATTCTCTTATCCCTTGCTATAGCAATAATCTGTCTTATTGATCCTTCCAATTGACCGCTCTGGACAAACAGCTTATCTATTTCTCTCCCTGATTTTAACGCTTCTAATACAGGATTTCTTNNATCAAATTTATATAATAATCATCCCTATCTTCAGCTTCTTCAATATATTGGGGTTTGGGGTTTCCTTCGGTCTTTTTTTGTACGGGCTTATGAAATTTGGGAGTTTTATTATCCTCTCTTCCCTTTTTGCCCCATTTATCTGCTTTATTCCTTTTTTCTCCGCCAAATGGCATATACATCATCCTTTTATATTATTTTTTTCACAGTTTTATTATCCTCATTATCGATGGGCAGTATTCTCGGACAAGTTAAGCCGCTGTGCCAATTGATTAAATTTGCTATCTGAATCTTTCTCTGACCTCTGCAGATTTTCCGCAGCTCATGGCTCCTTCGGGACATGGTCCGTTAATGCATCCAGGCCCGGCATGCTTGAAGAGTATGGGAGCAACTTCCCGCACTTTCCTCAGCATTTCTGCCGCCATATCTCTTATTTCCCACTGGGCTCTTTCACAGCACCTGAGCTTGAAAAAGTTAAATAAGGCCCTCGCTGACATAGTAAATACTATTTTTGTTTCGCAGGCATTGGGGAATACATATCTTGCATCCTCTATGGATGCCTTTTCAGCCATTTGCGCTGCTTGCTTCCCGTTCCTGCCTTCTTTGATATATTTGTTATAGTTTTCTGCATATAATATTTCTACCAGCTTATCATAGGCCTCCTGGTCCTTTTTCATCGAGTCGATGAATATTTCCCGGGCTTCGCCTATTGCATCTATCTGAGGAGGTACTATGTATTCAAATTGCTCAAGCTTCACATATCTTTGAGATTGCTGGGAGTAAGAGCAGCCGATTCTGTGACGAACCAGTTGATGAGAAAGAACCCGGCTGATTCCTTCTACTCCAAAAGTAAAAGAGACATGCTCTATGGGGCTTTCATGTCCTAAATCCATCAGCATGTTCAGAAATTTCTCAGTCTTTTCTGTATCCAATCCGTCCAATATTCCATCTATGCCTATCTGAGAATAGCAAAGCTTCGCTGCGGCTGCTACCAGTTTCTCCGGCTCAGGAGTATATCGTATCAGTTCTACCTTCATCATACATATGTCCTCCATTTACATAAATTATATCTGAGCTCTAACGTAGCTTATCTATCATTTTAAGAGAATTGTCTTTATTTGTCTATATGATATTTAGGTATTCCTCTGGGGTTTTGGCTCGGGGCACGAGGTGCGATGTACGAGTTTTTGGGCAGGANNCGGAAGGGAATGCATATGTATTATATTGACGAACCATATTCAAATGTAACTATTTTGCAGTCTCCACATCTATAGGCCCGTACTTTTTTATGAGTAAAACCCATACTAATGCCAACTAATGTTTCATCACCTATTGCAAAAACCTTTTTTTTATCATCATCAGCCCACATTATTTGCCGTGGCGAATAAATATAGCCACCTTCCATTTCTTTGCCGCACTTAGGACAAGTAG
>DPSW01000011.1 GCA_003527145.1 Clostridiaceae bacterium
CGCCCTGCGTTGAAATGCTTGATACAGATTATTTATCAGGGCGTGCCATAGATGACCGAGTTGGCTGCGCTATTCTTATAGAATCCATGAAAAATCTTAAAGCCGAGGACATCCATGGAGAAGTATTTGCGGTATTTGGCATCCTGGAAGAGAGCACTGTCAGTGCTGTTTCTTCGGCTGTAAATTATTTGAATCCTGATTACGGCCTGTTTATAGATACCGTTCCTGCAGGTGATGTTCCTGATAGTGATTATTTGAAGGAACTTCCCGTAGGCCTGGGTAAGGGACCGGTGATCATCCTTTCTCAGGCCTATGCCGGAGTGATGGCCTATGCGGTCAGCCATCCCAAATTGGTTGAGGCACTCCGGGATTCTGCAGCTTCTACCGGAGTCAAATATCAGGAATTCGCCTTCATCAATGCAGCTTATGTCACTGATGGAGCGAGATGTATCTATGCGGGCAATGGTATGGCCATTGTGTCATTGGCTATCCCCAGGAGATATTCCCATTCGCCGGTTGAAGTATGCAATCTTAACGATGCGGCTGCTGCATTGAAGATTACAGAGGATTTCTTGAAGAGGAATATAGATCTCACCATGATATAGTCAAAGTTTTAGTTATTCTGTTCTCGAATGCTTTTCAGTAAATAATTCTTGCTGTGTTCAAAATGCCTTGTCATAAGTGATGAGGCATTTTCTATATCCTTTGATCTTATTGCTTCAAAAATTTCCTTGTGTCCGGTTAAGATCCATGCTCCTGCATTTAAAAAGGTTTGATATTTGGTGGTCAGTATGGTAAACTGGCTTCTGATATTTTTGGCAGCATCATAGAGCCGTGAATTATCCGCATACTTATATAATATGTCGTGGAAATTGTCCGAATGCAGCTTGAAGCGCTCCATATTTCCATTATTCAAGCAGATTTCTTGAGACTTTATACAATTTTCCATCTCCTGGAGCATTTCATTAAATCTATCGCTGTTGGTTGCAAATTTGAGAGCAGCAACATCCAAAACAGAACAGAAATCATAAATTTCCTTGATGTCCTTTTCATCTATATTGATCACTTTTGCACCTACATTGGTGACATGTTCAACCAAACCTTCCTGGCTTAATCTCTTAATAGCTTCCCTTATCGGGGTGGAACTGATATCGAATCTTTCCTGCAGGGCTTTTAATGTGAGCTTTTCACCGCACTTTATCCTCTGGCATATGATGTCATCTCTCAAAACGGCATAAATTTGATCTCCCAATGTAGCTTTAATAATATCTATCATGGCTATGCTCCCTGACTTTCCTATTATTTATTCGGCGGCATTTTATGCGCCTTGTTTTCACCGCATATTTTAACATAAAAAGATATACAAGGCAATGGCATTTAACATTTTGCAAAATGCAATATATATATTGCAAGATATACGATATTGTGTTAACATCATTGTGAAAATATTTAAACATTTTGGGAGGGTTATTATGCATAATTATGAATGGCCTTACCCCCTGGAGTATGACAAGGAAGAGATCGTATACGCAGATGTTCTGGTGCTTGGAGGAGGCATCGCCGGCTGTATGGCTGCCATTGCTGCTGCCAGGGCAGGCCAGAAGGTTGTGCTGGTAGAGAAAGGCGCGACCAGGAGAAGCGGAGCAGGCGGCTCCGGCTGCGACCATTGGGAGTCTGCGGCTGCCAATCCTTGTTCTAAGGTTACTCCTGAGGAGTTGCTGCAAGCTATGCTGGATGACAATGATGGCTTCAACAATGGAATATCTCACTATATAGAGTGCAGGGAGGGATATGACAGGCTTTTAGATATTGAAAAAATGGGAGGCAAAATAAGGGACACAGGCGATGAATTTGCGGGAGCGGAGTTTCGTGATGATGAAACAAAGCTCATGTTTGCATATGATTATGAAAATAAATTTACTTTGAGGATCTGGGGTTCCACATTTAAGCCTGCTATGTATAAGGAACTGCGAAGATTAGATGTACAGATTGTAGACAGGGTAATGGTTACATCCTTACTGACAGAAGGGGGCCTGCAGGAGACCAGATGCATAGGTGCAACAGGCATGCACACGAGGACAGGCAAATTTTATATTTTCAGTGCCAAATCCAGTATAATATGCATGTCCCGACCGGCCAGGGTATGGCTTTTTTCTGCTGAGCTTCCCGGCTTATGCGAATTCAGGCCCACACAATGCATCGGAGATGGACATGCCATGGGCTGGAGGGCCGGTGCTGAGTTTGCCATGATGGAAAAATCCGTACCGGCAGAATTTTCTGCTTCAGGAAGGAGCTATCCTCCATATGGTGCCGGCAACAATCATAATACCTGGTATGCTGCTTCAATAATAGATTCGAGAGGCCANNGAGGCAAAGAAATACCTTATGCAGACAGGGACGGAAATATACTGGAAAGTGTCGGCGACAGGTTCAAGCCTGCCAGAGATCAGAAGTTTTTCCTCAAGGGGGGAAGCGTAGATTATCCTAAGTATGGTATTGAGGGGCCGGAGACCCTTTCTTTTTCGAAGATGATAGAGAAAGGATATAAGCTGCCTTTTTATGCCGATTTATCGGCTTTGCCCGGCGATGAGAGACGGGTGATCTGGGGCATGATGGTAGGAGAAGAAGGCAAGACCAAGGTTCCTATATACAAGAATTACACAGAAGCGGGCTTTGACCCTGAGGAGCATGTCCTTCAATGCTATGGTACCGGCTGGACCTCCGCAAGCTTTCTTCCCCAGGAGCGGCAGCTGTTTGGCTTGCCCGGCGGCTTTTTCAACGATTGGTCCCTAAGCACCAATCTGGAAGGCTTATACTCGGCGGGAGACGCTCTTTATGCTTCAAATTGCTATGGCCATGCTGCCACTACGGGCTACTACGCAGGCAGGCATGCCGCTAAATTTGCTGATGCCAATGAATCTGCAGCATGGAATATAAAGCAAATAGAAAGAGAAAAAGCCAGAGTATACGCACCCCTGAAGAATGACCCGTCTGTGAGCATAGGATGGAAAGAGCTGAATATGGGCATAGCCAAGACCATGCAAAACTACTGCGGAGAGGTCAAATATCAAGAGCTGCTGAAGGTAGGCTTGGCCAGATTGAAGGAATATGAGGAGAACGTGGTACCTCAGACCTTTGCCTATAATCCTCATGAATTGGTAAGACTTCTTGAGGTTTTTGACATACTTACAGTAGCTCAGATGATCATGGAAGCGTCATTAACCAGAAGAACCAGCTCAAAGCCCTTGTGCTTTGACAGGGGAGACAGCATAGAAGATGAAGGCATGAGCAAGAAGCTTATCATAATAAAGCAGCTTGATGGAAAAACGGAAAAAAGAGAAGTACCTGTTGACTATTTCGGCGATGTGAAGGAAAATTATGAAAAGCATAATCAAGATTATATAAGGGGGGATAAGGAATGAGAGAGATGCCTGCCGCAAACCCTATTATTTACAACCCGGATAAATGCATAGGCTGCAATAGATGCGTTGAAATATGCCAGGTAGATATCCTGATTCCCAATGCCGAGAAGGGAAAGCCTCCGATAGTTGCCTATCCGGGGGAATGCTGGTATTGCGGCTGCTGTGTCATGGAGTGTCCCAAAGATGGTGCCATAAAGCTGCGCCACCCGCTTATGAATCAAGTGCATTGGGTAAAGAAAAAGGCTTTGACTGGAAAGGAAAAAGCCGGATTGGAGAGGTGAATAAAATGTTGTTGAAGGATTTGACCCAGGCCTTCGGGGTCAGCGGCTATGAGAAGGAAGTAAGAGATATGATAAAGGATGCGGTGCAGGATTACGCAGATGAGGTTATGGTCGATGCACTGGGGAATTTGATCGTCTATAAAAAGGGATCAGCCAAGGATAAGAAAAAGATTATGGCAGCAGCTCATATGGACGAGATCGGGCTCCAGGTCACCAAGATCGAGCCCAGCGGCCTGATAAAGGTTAAGACTTTGGGATTCTTGTGGGCCGATACCACTTATATGAGCAGGGTAAGGTTCAGAAACGGCATAACCGGCATAGTGACCAGCACTACCAAGATGGAGGATGTCAAGGGAGATTTTACTAAGCTTTGTGTGGATATCGGAGCCAGGAGCAAAGAAGAAGCCATTGAGTATGTAAAAGTAGGTGATGTGGCCAATTATATCGGTGAATATGCGGAGCTGAAGGGCGGAAATATCACCGCTAAGGCTTTGGATAACAGGTCAGGCTGTTATGTGATGATGAAGGCCTTGATGGATATGGGCACTCCGGCAAATGATGTATATCTGGTCTTCACCGTCCAGGAGGAGCTGGGCTGCAGAGGGGCAAAGGTTGCCTCACAGAGAATTCAGCCTGATATAGGCATTGCGGTAGATATCACTCCAGCCCATGATTATCCATGTGATCTGGAGGGCAGCAATGCCTTGGGAGCCGGTGCGGGAATAAAAGTATCAGACCCATCGGTCATATGTGATGAATATCTCATAAGCGAGATGGTCAAATGCTGTGAAGAAAACAATATCAAATATCAGTATGACGTAATCGATAAAGGCGGCACTGACGCAAGCTCCATCAATCTTTCTAATTATGGGGTAAGGGCCAGCGGCATAACAATAGTGACAAGANNGAGGCCTCCGCAAAGTTGCTTAGTATGTATGTAAACAGAAATTTCTCCTTTGAATAAGGCCTTTTTGAGAGCAGCGGTAATACTAAAGGCTGGGCAGTATGCCTATTCAGCCTTTAGTATGCCAGTTAAAAATAAATTAGTATAGTAGTCATTTTTTATCTTAAGCTTCATATCTTGATCTTCAATATCATATTCCCTGAAATACATCAATATGTTAAACATTGATGTTACAAATAAGTAGAAGACAAAGTCAACATCAACAGAATCCTTTAATTTACCTGAGTTTTTAAGCTCTAGTAATTCATCCCTAAAAATGCTGTTCAATTCTTTGCTGTATTCCCCAAAATAGAATTTTCTCATAACTTCTACAGGAGCCTTATACCAAGTTTTATCAAATTCAATTTCCTTTTCAGAGCATATTTTTTCAAGCGGTATATAACCTTTTCTCAACAAAAATATACCCTCATACTCCTTTTCCTTATCATATATTTTTTTTCCGATAGAGGTTAACAAATATAGATACAATTCATCTTTGTCATCAAAATATTTATAAAAGCTGCCTAATGATATGCCTGCTTTTTTTGTGATAGCTCTGATGCTTACCTTCTCGTATTCTTCTTCAATAAATATATCATATGCTGCATCTATTATTCTTTGTTTCTTATCAGGCGGCAAGTTGAAAAATGTTTTTTTGGGCATGTTTACCTCCTAAGAATCACTTAATTGTTTTCATTGTACCAAAGATTAGGGAATTTAGTAAATATAAATAAACTGTAAAGTCAATAAATTTATATTTTTGCAGAATAGTAAGAATAAAATGATAAATTCATTGACACGGGATTTTAATAGTGCTAGTATAATAAATAAAAAAAGTGAACATGTTCACTGCAGGCTTAAAATTATTATATCATGTTTGCAGTGATATAGTGTTATTGCTTTCAAGTGCAGGTTGAAATTTAACTTTGGAGGGGATTGAGTGAAAAGGTATATCGGCAAAAGATTATTAACAGGTCTTCTTACTATAATCATTGTTTTTTCTATCAACTTCATCATTATCAGATTAGCACCGGGTGATCCTATAAAGACTCTAATGGGTAAAGAAACTGATGATCTGGTCTTGAAAGCTGCATTAGAGCATAAATATGGTCTGGATAAGCCTTTGCCTACCCAGTTTGTAATGTATTTAAAGACAGCTCTTACAGGAGATTTAGGAACTTCAATAATATACAACAGACCGGTCACGGATATGATAGGCGAAAAGTTAGGAGCAACTGTATTATTGGTGCTCACTGCAGCAATACTTTCTTTATTTATTGGAACATTGATGGGCATAATGGCGGCCCGGCATGAGGGTTCATTTATAGATGCTGTTTTCTCAGGGATTTCATATATCTTGAATTCAATGCCTTCATTTTGGTTGGGACTTATGCTTATTATAGTTTTTTCATCCAGGTTAAACCTGNNCTACATACGGGATGACTAATGCCAGAGCGAACTATACCGGCATGAAATATATATTGGATGTAATTGTACATATGATCTTGCCTGTAGGGACACTCCTATTGATAGAAATACCGATTTATTTCAGAATTGCAAAATCATCTGTTTTGCAGGTCGCCAATGAAGATTTTATTGTTACTTTCAGAGCTACAGGAATGAATGAGAGGAAAATATTCAACAAGTATATATTTAGAAATGCAATACTGCCAACCATAACTATCTTCGGCATATCACTAGCCTACTTGATTACANNTAGATAGTATTTGCCTGGCCGGGGACGGGGCGTTTGGTTCTCACCGCCATCACTCAGAGAGATTATCCTACTTTAATGGGGATATATCTTGTTATGTCGGTATCGATTGCGGTGGTGATGATGATTGTAGATATTGTATATGCAGTGTTTGATCCAAGGATAAGGTATTAAGGAGGGTCTTCATGAAGCTAAATGTAAAAAGTACTTTTAAAAAAGCCAAAGAAGTTATTAGCAAAGATATGCAATTGAGGTGCGGTTTTTACGGAATTATTTTGCTTTTATTAGTCGTAATATTCGCACCGGGTTTAGCAAGCCATAATCCATATGATTTTGGTCCGGATATACTGAATAAAATAAGGCAGAATGGACACCTGTTGGGAACCAATAATATGGGACAAGATATCTACAGCATGATTATTTACGGCACACGTACCTCAGTTAAGGTTGCTGTTATCTCAGCCCTTATATCTGCTGCGATTGGAACTCTAATAGGAGGCATTGCAGGGTATTTCGGAAAAAATGTAGATCAGTTTGTATCAGAAATAATTAATATCTTTATGATGCTGCCTACTTTCTTTCTCATTCTGCTTATAATTGCCCTGTTTGGGAACAGCATTGTAAATGTGATGATAGTAATAGGCTTGACCACCTGGCCAAGCAATGCCAAATTGATGAGGGCCCAAGCTTTATCCCTTAGAGAAAGAACCTTTGTAAAAGCAGGCTCTGCTATGGGAGAAAGCAGGCTGCAGATACTTTTTAAGTATATCATTCCCAACGGCATATTTCCTGTAATTGCGAATACAACAGTGGGTATGTCCAACGCCATACTGACAGAAGCCGGCCTCAGTTTTTTAGGCCTCGGTGACCCTAATGTCATAAGCTGGGGGCAGATGATTTATGCAGGTAAGGCGTATATCACCAGTGCATGGTGGATATCAACTTTTGCCGGTTTGGCCATTGTTATCACGGTCATAATATTTTATTTATTAGGCGATGGCTTAAATCATGTGCTTAACCCTAAGCATATCAGCAGAGGGGGAGTCTAGTAATGGAAAGAGTTTTGGAATTAGAAAATTTTAATGTTACTTATGTGAATAAGTATAAAAAAGTCTATGCAGTAAAAAATGCAAATCTTAAAATCAATAAAGGAGACTCCCTGGGAATAGTAGGAGAGTCAGGCTCTGGTAAATCCACAATGGCTATGGCATTATTGAGACTTCTCCCCGAGAAAAGTACAGAGATATCCGGAGTGGCTAANNAATTGGCCGTTGTGTTTCAGAAATCTATGAACTCATTAAGCCCGGTTCACCGTATAGGAACTCAGATCGAGGATATTTATAGAGTTCATTACCCTGAAGCTTCAAGGGAAGAAATTTTTAAAAGGGTAGAATACCTTTTGCAGTTGGTAAATCTCTCAGAAAGGGTCTACAATCTTTATCCTCATGAACTGTCGGGAGGCATGCTGCAAAGAGTTTCTATTGCCGTAAGCCTTATACATAACCCTAAACTGCTGATTCTCGATGAAGCTACTACAGCTCTTGACGTTGTCACACAAGGGCAGATATTGGATGAAATACTAAAGATGGAAAAAGAATTGGATATGACAAGAATTATGATAACCCATGATATGTCTGTGGTATCAACCTCATGTAATAAGGTAGCTATTATGTATGCGGGAGAGTTTATGGAAATAGGGTACGTTAAGGATGTTTTAAAAAACCCAAAGCATCCATATACCAAAGGTTTGCTTTCGTCTTTTCCTTCTCTTAAAGGAGAAAAGTCAAAGCTGGAAGCTATAAATGGCTTTTTAACGGATTTGTCCAAGCTGTATGATGGGTGTATTTTTGCTCCCAGATGCCAATATGCTATGGATAAATGTTTTAAAGTCAAGCCTAAAAAATTGGAGACGGATGAAGGATTCTTGCTGAATTGTCACCTGTATGGAGGTGAAGAATAAATGGAAAGCAATAAAGACTATATAAAGATAGATAATGTTTCCATGTGGTACCCGGTTAAGAGTGGTGTTAAGCTGTTTGCAAAGGAAAAACAATGGGTTAAGGCAGTGGACAAAGTTTCTCTAGAGATGGGAAAAGGCGAAGTATTGGGTGTCATAGGAGAGAGCGGCTGCGGGAAATCTACCACAGGTAAAATGATAGTCAAGCTCCTTGAACCAACTGAAGGCAGTATAAGGTTCAGAGGCAAAGATGTGTTCAAAACTCAAGGGGAAGAGTCAAAGCTTTTGCGTAAAGAAGTTCAGATTATTTTTCAAGACCCTTACTCATCTCTGGATCCGCGTTTTACAGTAGGCAGGACAATAAGTGAGCCGCTGGTGGTTCATAAAATAGGGGATGAGAAGACAAGAAAGGAAAGAGCTATAAAGCTGATGAACGACGTAGGATTGATGGGAGAATATTTTGATCGTTACCCTCATGAATTCAGCGGAGGTCAGAGGCAGAGAATAGGGGTAGCCAGAGCTTTGGCCTTAAATCCTTCCTTGATCGTTTGTGATGAACCTGTATCTGCCTTGGATGTATCAATCCAGGCTCAGATACTGAATTTAATGCAGGAGTTGCAAGCAAAATATCATTTGACTTACCTGTTCATTTCCCACAACTTAAGTGTGGTCAAGCATATTTGCGATAGGATTGCTGTTATGTACTTGGGTAAGATTGTAGAGATAGCAAATAAAAAGGACTTATTTGATAATCCAAAGCATCCATATACACAAGCTTTGCTAAGTGCCATACCCATTCCTGACCCTGAGATTATAGTAGAACAGGAAATGTTGGAAGGAGACGTACCCAGCCCGGTAGATCCCCCATCGGGCTGTCGTTTCCATACAAGATGCAAAAATGTAATGGATATATGCAAGAAGCAAGAACCCAAAGACTTAAATATGGGGGAAGATCATATTGTAGCATGTCATTTATACGATAATAAGGAGGATTGAAAATGAGACAATCTCTGATGTTAGGATTTCCGGTGGAGGAGTATGAAAGAAGACTTCAAAAGATTACAAGCCAAATGGAATCAAAGGGCATAGATGCAATAATACTTACAAGTGATGAAAACACTTTTTACTTTTCTGGTTTTAACAGCATAGTATGGGACAGCAAGGTTTCTACTCCCGGGGTAGTAATAATAACCAAGGATGGATCCATGGCTTTGGCTACTACAAAAGGAGGAGCTGAAACGGCAAGAGTTACATCCTGTGCGGAAGGNNACGGCAAGGATGAATATCCAACCTATGCAAAGGCTATAACCTCTTTGCTCAGGGACAAGGGAGTCATCAGGGGAAGAGTCGGTTTGGAATTAGGGGAAGGCCATAAGATGCACTTAAATTATAATGCATCACAGGATCTTTTTAATGAATTGAAGGATGCAGAAATAGTTGATGCAGCGGAGATCATATGGAACCTAAGATCTATAAAATCTCCTCTTGAGATTGAAAAGATCAGAGAATGCTGCAGCATAAATATAAGAGGAATACAAAAAGGTCTGGATAGCCTTTATGAAGGCATGACTGAGGATGAGCTGTATAGGACTATAGCTCAGGAATATTTTAGGCTTGGTGCTCAAAGGACTTTGCCTCTTGGAGTAAGAGCGGGAGTTGAGAGATATTCTCAAAGCAACTGCCCTCCATCAGACAGGCCTATAGGCAAGGGTGATATTATATTGATAGACGGAGGTCCGGTTTATAGAGGATATTATTCGGATATAATCAGAGAGGCTGTAATAGGCAAGCCCACAGACTATCAGCTTGAAATGTTTAATGTGGCAAGGGAGGCCTGCTATAAAGGAATAGAGGCTATAAAACCCGGTGTGCCTATTAAGGAAGTTGTCAAAGTTGTTGATGACTTTATGGATAATAGTAAATTTTCAGAAATAAACGTATATAAGAATTGGTGCGGTCATAGCATAGGAGTTGGAGTTCATGAATTCCCTATGCTGGACAGCAAGACCGATACAATACTTCAACCGGGCATGACCTTTGCCATAGAACCATATATATATGAATATGGAGTAGGAAGTCTTGGGATAGAAGAAAACATACTTGTTACGGAAACCGGATGTGAGATTCTGACTCCGTCAAACAGTGAGCTGATGATACTGTAGTAAAGGATAATGGTTATGATAGATACTTTTGAACAAATAATTGAATACGCTAAAAATATTGGACCCAAAACCATAGCAGTGGCGGCGGCTGAAGATGAAGATGTCTTGAAATCCGTTGAACATGCATGTGAAGAAGGCATTGCCGATGCAATCCTGATAGGGGATAAGGGAAAAATACAAGAAATAGTTGAGGAAAACAATCTTAATAAAGGATATGAAATCGTAGATGAAAAGGATAAAATAGAAGCATGCCGCAAGGCTGTGCAGCTTGTTAAAGCAGGCAAGGCTTCCCTGATCATGAAAGGCTTTGTAGATACTTCAGTAATATTAAAAGCCATACTTGATAAGGAAACAGGCTTAAATATTGATGGCTTGCTGAGCCATGTAGGTGTCCTAAAGACCGATAAATATGATAGGTTCTTTATTATAAGTGATTCGGCAATGAATATTTCACCCAGCTTGGAAGATAAAGTAAGCATAATAAATAATGCTGTAAAGGTTGCCCATGCCTTAGGCAATAAAAGCCCTAAGGTAGCGGTTTTATGCCCGGTGGAAAAAGTTAATCAGAAGATACTCTCTACTGTTCATGCAGCTGAATTGGTCAGGATGAACAATGAAGGCATAATAAAAGGCTGCATTGTAGGAGGCCCATTTGCTTTAGACAATGCGGTATCACAGGAAGCAGCAAAGCATAAAGGTATAGTTAATCCTGTAGCAGGGCAAGCGGACGTTTTGATAACGCCCAATTTGGAGGCAGGCAATATACTTAATAAAGCTATAGAATATTTTTCAAATGTAGAAAAGGCAGGAGTAATTATGGGGGCTAAATCCCCTATTGTTCTGACCTCTAGAGCCAGCTCTGTATCTGCAAAGCTAAATTCCATTGCACTTGCAGTGCTGATCTCCAGGGGCTCTGTAATGGATTAAATTTTAGGAGGATTAAGCAATGAACCAGATATACAGGATATTGGCAATAAACCCGGGATCAACTTCTACAAAGATAGCAGTATATGATAATGAAGATTCTATATTTACAAAAACCATATTCCATTCTTCCGAGATCATAGGTCAGTTCAGCAAAATCCATGATCAGTACAACTTCAGAAAAGAGATGGTGGTCAACACTCTTAAAGAGCAGGGAGTAGATTTAAACAGCTTGGATGGAGTTGTAGGCAGAGGAGGTAACATGAAGCCTGTAAAAGGCGGAACCTATGGCATCAATGAAAAAATGATTGAAGACTTAAAGGTTGGAGTTATGGGACAGCATGCCTCAAATCTCGGCGGCATAATAGCGTGGGAGATTGCTAATCTCCTCAATATACCGGCATATGTGGTTGACCCTGTAGTTGTTGATGAGCTTGAAGATTTAGCAAGGATATCCGGGATGCCGGAAATCCCCAGGAAGTCCAAGGATCATCCATTAAATCAAAAGGCGGTAGGCAGGAAAGCGGCCGCTGAGCTTGGAGGAAAATATGAAGAATATAACTTTCTTATAGCTCATCTTGGCGGAGGCATTTCCATAGGAGTTCACAAAAAAGGCAGAATAATTGATGTGAATAATGCGCTGGACGGAGATGGACCCTTTTCTCCTGAACGATCAGGAGGACTTCCGGTTGGTTCATTAGTAGACATGTGTTTTTCAGGGGAATACACAAAACAGGAAATAATGAAAAAAATAGTGGGCAATGGAGGATTGACGGCATATTTAGGAACTAATGACGGCAGAGAAATTCAAAAAAGGATAAAAGCCGGAGATGAATATGCAAAGCTTATTTATGAAGCGATGGCATATCAAATTTCGAAAGNNCCGGAGGTGTGGCCTATGATGATGAGTTTACAGCTTGGATCAAAGAAAGAGTAGGCTTTATAGCACCGGTAATGGTTTATCCGGGAGAGTTTGAAATGGTTGCATTAGTCCAAGGAGTGCTTAGAGTAATGAATGGTGTGGAAAGTGTAAAAATATATTCATAGGAAATATTACAGGTAAGTCTTCGGCTTTGTATTTAGCAGGAAGACTTACTTTGCATTTTGTTTAAAATATGAACACAAATAAATTAGTTAAACAAAATAAGAGGAGTATTGTAATTATACCGAGAATATACGTATTGTATGAATATTTAAACATCTATGAGGGGGCTATATATTATGCAGAATCGTATACTTTTCATATCTACTTACAATGAGTTGGCAGAATTAGCCAGAAAGCTATCCAAAGAATTAAAAATAGATATGCATATTTATGAAGGCGGCATAATGAAGGATGGACATATATATGCAAAAGAAAATGAGAAAAACTTTGATGTGATTATAAGCCAGGGGGGTACTGCAGAAGCGGTAAAAAATATAGTAGATATTCCTGTGGTATCTGTTGAAATCAGGTTTATAGACTTTTTGGATGCCATATATAAGGCAAAGCAATATGGGGACAGAATAGGCTTGGTAACATATATGTCGGAAGATATAAAAGACCTTGAAAGGATAAAGACCATCCTTGATATAGATTTTAAGGTTTTTCCCTATAGAACCAAGGAAGAGTTAAAAAAGCAGGTAGATGACGCCACAGCTTTGGGAAAGCTGACTTTGGTAGGAATGGGCGATTGTATCATGGAAACCGCTAAGGTAAGAAACCTTAACGCAGTAGTTATCCAAACCGGAGAAAAACAAGTGAAGGAAGCTGTTATAGCTGCTAAAAACATTTGCAGCCTTGGCTTGAGAGAAAAAGAAAAGGCTGAAAGATTCAAAACAATATTGGATCATTCGGGAGACGGCATAATTGCTCTTGATAGAAATGGTGTAATTATAATATTCAATCCTGCAGCGGAAAAAATATTCGAGCTTAGTGCGGATCAGGTACTGGACAGATCTATAAACAATAATATGAATAGAAAGTATTTGGGACAGATATATGGAGATGGAAGTCATCAGCTAAATAAACTGGTAAGAGTAAATAACAAGCAGATAGTATTGAACCGCCTGCCTATAATAATCGGGAAAGAACGGCGGGGCATGGTCATGACCTTTCAGGAAATCTCCAAGCTTCAAAAGCTGGAACAAAAAGTCAGAACAGAGCTGTATAGAAAAGGATTGGTGTCAAAATATAGCTTTGACGATATCATAGGAGAAAGTCAAATTATAAAAAATACTATCAGCCAGGCAAAAAAGATAGGAAAAACTTCCACTACCATACTAATAGCTGGAGAAACAGGTACAGGCAAGGAACTCTTTGCTCAAAGCATTCATAGTATCAGCCCAAGGAAGGATGGCCCTTTTGTCGCAATAAACTG
>DPSW01000296.1:0-3970 GCA_003527145.1 Clostridiaceae bacterium
TATAGTATCCCTGAAAGAATTAGTGGCTTAATTCTTTTGGATTACTTATCCAAATACTAAATGCTTGATCCTTGAAATATCAATATCTTGGCCTATAAGCCTGTTGATGTAATAACATAAATTGTAGGCCAGAAGCTTGGTTTTTATTCTTGTTTGTAACCCCCAAAAGGATTTCGCAAGTACCTGCTCTATGTTTAGCTGCTGAGTAAGTTGCGAGGCTGTTGTCTCTATACGCCTCCTTAGCTTGAAGATGAGCTGTCTTATCGCTTTGGGAAATTGCACTTTACTGTTGTTCCTTTGAACAGGCAAAAGTTCTATTCCCTTTTCAGATTTTAAATCTGCACTAAGATCAGCTTTAATATACCCTTTGTCTCCAAGCATTGTTATATTGTTGTATGAGTCTACTAAGTCCCACACAGCGGTTCTGTCATCAATATTAGCAGGCGTAATAACAAAATCAGTTACTAATCCATCAAGGGTTGTAAGCATGTGCAGTTTGTAGCCTAAGTAAGTTTCCTTCTTAGACGGGCATTTGCCATAGGTAGCTCCATAACCTTTAAAGGTTTTATGAAATCGGGCCCTACCGAACTTGCATACTGGTATAGGAATGCTATCTATTATTCGATAAGGCTTTTCTGCGAGCTCTGTTAGGGAAGAAAGTTCTTTTCTTATTTCCTCTATAACTGCATGAAGGTTTCTATGGGTTCGATTGAACCTGGATCTATCACAGAGTTTAGGGAAAAGATCTTTCATATTCTTCTTGCAGAAGTTAAACCAAGCGTTTTCAGAGTCGATAGTGAGAAGTTCTCCCACAATACTGATGGTAATTATTTCACTATCACTCAAGATTGAATCTTTGATATTACAGCGTTTTGCAATATGTGTTGGAGTGACTTTTTGGTAAATGTCATCAATTATGACATAGGTGACAGTAATAAAGTCTTTTAAATCTCCTATTTCTTTGATAGAATAAGTTCTATCAAGCTCCAGCATATATGTGACCCCCTATCATTTTTGTTGTTATTAATGATAGGTTACATAATATGTTGGAGTTTTTCATTCGTAGATTTTTGGTAAATCAAAAGCTAGCACAACGAGTTAAATTATCATATTCGGCTTTTACTTCCGGATTGAAAAGTAATTCCTTCTTAATTTCTTTCCAATCTCTATCCATGTTAATTCTCCTCAATATTCTTACCGACCAAAGGAATGGTTTGATTGCCTTTGGTATACGAATAGCTGCACTATTACTCCACTTACTTAAATAATTCATCTAAAGTTACAAGCCTAAGATTAGTATAGCTTTTCTCTAATTCTTTAGCTGCTTTTGTATAAGGTACTTTTGAGAAAAAAATAAAATAATATTCCTCGTATTCCGGCATCAGATATGCCTTATTAATCAGCTTTTCTATTTCTTTTACATCATCAAATTCGTTTCTCCATTTACACTCACCCAGCAGCACCTTTTTTTCGCTTTTATTATCTGCAACTATATCGAAATCGGATTGTTTCTTTTCTACGTTATCTTGGCCCCACCATGATCCTATGCGTGTTGCAACAAATGACAGATTGCTGAGCTTGTTTTGTCTTATTAAATACTGTCTGCATACTCCTTCAAATACCTGTTTGCCTATATAATCCGTAAGGTCAGGAAACACATTCTTATCCGCTATAGTATGCCCTATGCCTTGTTCAATTCCTATTTTGTTTAAGAATACATATTTATACCAGAAATTATAGCAGTTATCAGATATGCGGTATATGCCCTTTCTGCTTTTCGCAATATTATCACCGAAAGGATATTCCTTATGCAAAATTCTCAAATTCAGCAAGGTGTTTAGGTATTTAATCGTTTTAGAAGTATCTTCGCTAATTCTTGTAGAAATATCATTCAATCGGCTTGCTCCTGATGCAATTGCGGTAATAACTGAATTATACATCGCCGGTTCCCTAAGCTCTTGTTTCAAAAGCATGGTAGGTTCATCATATAGGTATCCTGAAATATTGAAATATAAATCCTTTATGTTTTCCTCAAATGATAAAGAGGCGTCAATCTGAGACAGATAATGCGGCGTACCGCCAATGCAACTATACAGCTTTATTTTATCTTCGTCGCTAAAACTATGCATCATTTTAGAAGCATCATAATAATCAAATCCTTCTATTTTCATCTGTGCAGTTCTTCTGCCAAATAGCGGGCTTTTATGTCCCAGGACTTCATCCTCCATAAAACTTATCTGGCTCCCGCATAAAATCATGAAAAGGCTGGTTTCCTTCAACTTATGATCTATAATATTCTGTAAAATAGACTTTATACTATTGTTTGCTTCTGCTGCATAGGGAAACTCATCTATTACCAGAGTAAACCTCTGCTTTTTTGCCTTTTCTGCAATAAATCCAAGGGCATCATTCCATGTTTTGAAGTTTCCTGCAGATAAGGGTATGTCGAAAAAGCTATATATCTTCTGACTAAAAATTTCTAGATTTATAGAGTCATTAGCTTCCTGCGCTGCAAAAAATATAGCCTTTTTATCCTCAATAAATTTATTTATCAAAGTTGTCTTTCCAACACGTCTGCGCCCATACATAACTACAAGCTGAAAATTGCCTTTGGAATACAATTTTTCTAATGTTTTTAGCTCTTCTTCTCTGCCTACAAACATGATATCACCTCTATTTACTGAATTACGATTATTATACTCATGTTTCAGTAAAGTGTCAATAATATTTTCTAGCAGGCTTTATCATCAAGCCCAGCCTATATATGCCCATGCCCAATATGGCTCCTCTGGAATCCCGCAGCACATCGAGCAAGCCAGGCCTCTGCCCGGCACAAAATACTGATGCAGTTCTTCCTATTCTTCCCTCAATACCTCCTGCTTTACAGACGGGACTCACAGCGATAAAATCTGGCGCCGATCAAAAATCAAATCTCCACAAAATAATAAATCTTCGACTTGACTATTAGGATTTACACCTTTTGGAATTATTGATATAATATAATTAGCAAGCGAAAGGGGGGAGGAGCTGAGTATTGCTATGGAAATGCTGCTCTTCCTGTTTTGGATTTGCNNTATTTGAGCTCAATTCTATAGATGAAGTCATAAAATTAATCGATGAAAATAAGTAAGTGGGAGCTATGCAGTTCCCACTTACTTATTTTTTAGAATGGCAGCTAGAAGAGCCGGTCTGCCCAGACAGATCTGCCTATTCTGGTGTCCAGTCCCGCTTGTCCCATACATTATTTGCATTCACACAGATAAATGTTAAACTCATCTCTTAGAGTTTTATCATTGAAAGCTACATATAGCGGACGATTAAAGTTCATATCATCAAGCACTCTAATGTTATTATAGATATTTTGTCTGTTTAAGTGGTTGAAAACTCCCAAGTCGACTACTCCAAATGCTACTTTTTTATCATTAACGGATTTCAGCAGCTCATCTATCGATTTAAAGAGCTTTTTATTCTCCAACCCAATGGAATCAATAATTTCTCCATACTTATAGTTTTCTATAACCCCAAGCTTTGAATTTTCCTCAAATAAACCTTCGATATTGCCATAATAAACCTTATTAGTTGATGTAACTATTGAAGTTACTGCATCCCTCAGCTTCTCAGAAAAGTAAAAAAGTTTTTCTCTTTCAGGTGTTTTTTGAACCTGAAATACTATATCGATTTCTTTATTATTGAACTTTTTTTCAATCAATGACCACTCTTGTATTATATAGTCAGCTTTATAGCCCATTCTGTCAATTATTAAGCTTACAGTATCATAATCTGAGCCACAGATATTTTTGTTTTTATCAATATATTGATATGGTGGAAATGGATCGGCTCCAATGATTAAATGCCTCATATTACTCTTTCCCCAACTTATTCGCCAGAGCCTTCAATTCAGGATGTATGAATTTACCGTATTCCATGATTTGCTCATCATCCAACCATACTGAGCACTCCAGGCTAATTC